>JANNKV010000207.1:0-5069 GCA_031396485.1 Polaromonas sp.
CGCTGGTGGCAGCAAAAGCTTGAGGGAATTCGGAGCAAGCCCAATTTCACCAAGGAAAAGAAGCTGCACATCCTTGACCGCCTGAGCGCGGCCGAGGGTCTGGAGCGCTTTTTGCACACCAAATACGTCGGGCAAAAGCGCTTTTCGCTTGAAGGTGGCGAAAGCTTCATCGCCTGCATGGACGAGCTGATCCAGCAGGGCGGCATCAAGGGCGTGCAGGAAATCGTGATTGGCATGGCGCACCGCGGCCGCCTGAATGTGCTGGTCAATTCGCTGGGCAAAGTGCCGGCCGACCTGTTCGCAGAATTCGACCACACCGCGCCGGAAGACCTGCCCAGCGGCGACGTGAAGTACCACCAGGGTTTCAGTTCTGACGTGACCACGCCTGGCGGCCCGGTGCATTTGACGCTGGCCTTTAACCCGTCGCACTTGGAGATCGTCAACCCGGTGGTTGAAGGCTCCGTGCGCGCCCGAATGGACCGCCGTGCCGACCCCAAAGGCCTTCAGGTCTTGCCGGTGCTGGTGCATGGCGACGCTGCCTTTGCAGGGCAGGGCGTGGTGATGGAAACGCTGGCGCTGGCTGAAACACGTGGCTACTTCACCGGCGGCACGGTGCATATCGTCATCAACAACCAGATTGGCTTTACCACCAGCGACCCGCGCGACAGCCGCTCGACGCTGTATTGCTCTGACGTGGTGAAGATGATTGAGGCGCCCGTGTTGCACGTCAACGGCGACGACCCGGAAGCCGTGGTGCTGGCGACGCAATTGGCACTCGAGTTCCGCATGGAGTTCCAGAAAGACGTGGTGGTGGACATCATCTGCTTTCGCAAGCTCGGCCACAACGAACAGGACACGCCGGCGCTGACGCAGCCGCTGATGTACAAGAAAATCGCGCAGCACCCTGGTACGCGGCGTCTCTACGCTGATCGTCTGTCCGCGCAGGGCATGGGCGAGACGCTGGGCGACGACATGGTCAAGGCCACACGCGCTGCACTGGATGCGGGCAAGAGCACGTTCGATCCGGTACTGACCAATTTCAAGAGCAAATACGCGGTCGACTGGACGCCTTACCTGGGCAAAAAATGGACGGACGCCGGCGACACCGCGGTTCCGATGGCCGAGTGGAAACGCTTGGCTGAAAAGATAACGACGATTCCGGCCACTGTCACGCCGCACAACCTGGTCAAAAAGGTTTATGACGACCGTGCAGCCATGGGCCGCGGCGATATTCCCGTGGACTGGGGCATGGGCGAGCACATGGCATTTGCCTCGCTGGTGGCCAGCGGCTACCCGGTGCGCCTGTCGGGTGAAGACTCGGGCCGCGGCACCTTCACGCACCGCCACGCCGTGATTCACGACCAGAACCGCGAGAAGTTCGACACCGGTACTTACGTGCCGCTGCAGAACGTGGCCGAGAACCAGGCGCCGTTTGTCGTTATCGACTCCATCCTGTCGGAAGAAGCGGTGCTGGCTTTTGAATACGGCTATTCGTCTAACGACCCCAATACGCTGGTGATCTGGGAAGCGCAGTTCGGTGACTTTGCCAACGGCGCCCAGGTGGTTATCGATCAGTTCATTGCTTCGGGCGAAGTGAAATGGGGCCGCGTCAACGGCATCACGCTGATGCTGCCGCACGGCTATGAAGGGCAGGGGCCTGAGCACTCGTCGGCGCGTCTGGAGCGCTTCATGCAGCTGTCGGCCGACACCAATATGCAAGTGGTACAGCCAACCACGGCGAGCCAGATCTTCCATGTGCTGCGTCGCCAGATGGTGCGCAACCTGCGCAAGCCGCTGATCATCATGACGCCGAAGTCGCTGCTGCGCAACAAAGATGCGACTTCGCCGCTGTCCGAGTTCACCAAAGGCAGTTTCCAGACCGTGATTCCCGAGAACCGGGAAGAGATCATCAAGAAGGCTGACAAGGTCAAGCGCATCGTTGCCTGCTCGGGCAAGGTGTACTACGACCTGGTGAAAAAGCGCGAGGAGAAGGGCGTCGACGATGTGGCAATCCTGCGCGTCGAGCAGCTCTACCCGTTTCCGCACAAAGCATTTGCGGCCGAGCTGAAAAAGTACCCGAACGTGAGCGACATCGTCTGGTGCCAGGACGAACCGCAAAACCAGGGCGCCTGGTTCTTCGTGCAGCACTACATCCACGAAAACATGGCCGATGGGCAAAAGCTCGGCTATTCGGGCCGTGCGGCGTCTGCCTCGCCAGCGGTGGGTTATTCGCACCTGCACCAGGAGCAGCAGAAAGCGCTGGTCGACGGCGCGTTTGCCAAACTCAAGGGTTTTGTGCTGACCAAGTGAGCTTTCCGCTCATCGCACTGTCCCACCAACAACAAGACCGCAAGCATATTTCCGAAAGAATCACATGGCTATCGTAGAAGTCAAAGTTCCCCAGTTGTCCGAATCCGTGGCTGAGGCCACCATGCTGCAGTGGAAAAAGAAGGTCGGCGACGCCGTCGCTGTGGATGAAATCCTGATCGAGATCGAAACCGACAAGGTCGTGCTGGAAGTGCCGGCGCCTTCGGCCGGCGTGATCACCGAGTTGACCGTTGCCGACGGCGGTACGGTCGTTGCCGAGCAGTTGATCGCGAAGATTGATACTGAGGGCAAGGCCGGCGCTGCTGCGCCTTCGCCTGCACCGGCGCCCGCCGCGGCAGCTGCCCCGGTTGCTGCCGCTGCTACAGCGTCTGCGCCGGCCGCCGGTGGCTCGATGGCTGGCGTGCCTATGCCCGCTGCCGCCAAGCTGATGGCCGATGGCAATATGGCTGCAGGTTCGGTGCCAGGCACCGGCAAAGATGGTCGCGTGACCAAAGGCGACGTGCTGGGCGCTGCCGCAGCGCCAACTTTTGCTACTAAATCAGTAGCTGCTCCCGCACCATCTGCGCCGGCTAGAGCCGCTTTATTGCCTCAAGTAGCGGCTTCCGCCAAGCCCGCAGACCTGGGTGATCGCCCCGAGCAGCGCGTGCCCATGAGCCGTTTGCGCGCGCGTATTGCCGAGCGCCTGCTGCAGTCGCAGTCGACCAATGCGATCCTGACGACCTTCAATGAAGTGAACATGGCGCCAGTGATGGAAATGCGCAAGCGCTTCCAGGAAAAGTTTGAAAAAGAGCACGGCGTGAAGATCGGCTTCATGAGTTTCTTCGTCAAGGCAGCGGTCCATGCGCTGAAGAAATTCCCGATGCTCAATGCCAGCGTCGACGGCAACGACATCGTCTACCACGGCTACTTCGACATCGGCATTGCGGTGGGATCGCCGCGTGGTCTGGTGGTGCCCATCCTGCGCAACGCAGACCAGATGAGCTTTGCCGAGATTGAAAAGAAGATTGCCGAATTCGGCACCAAGGCGCGTGACGGCAAGCTGGGCATTGAAGACATGACCGGCGGCACGTTCTCGATTTCCAACGGCGGCACGTTCGGATCCATGTTGTCTACGCCGATCATCAACCCGCCGCAGTCGGCCATTCTGGGTATTCACGCGACCAAAGACCGCGCCGTGGTCGAAAACGGTGTGGTGGTGGTTCGCCCAATGAATTATTTCGCCATGAGCTACGACCACCGCATCATCGACGGCCGCGAGGCCGTGCTGGGCCTGGTGGCGATGAAAGAAGCGCTGGAAGATCCGGCTCGTTTGTTGTTTGACATCTAAGGAGACGGGCATGTCAAAACAATTCGACGTCATCGTCATCGGCGGCGGCCCGGGTGGCTATATCGCGGCGATTCGCGCTGCGCAGCTGGGCTTCAATGTGGCCTGCATCGACGAGTGGAAGAATGCGAAAGGCGGCCCTGCGCTCGGCGGTACCTGCACCAATATCGGCTGCATTCCGTCCAAGGCCCTGCTGCAATCCTCGGAGAATTTCGACCAGGCGGGCCATCACTTTGCCGACCACGGCATCAAGGTCGAAGGGCTGAGTCTTGACCTTGCAAAAATGATTGGCCGCAAGGATACCGTCGTCAAACAAAACAACGACGGTATCGTGTACCTGTTCAAGAAGAACAAGGTCACCTTCTTTCACGGACGCGGCTCTTTTGTTGCGGCGAAAGACGGTGCTTATGAGATCAGGGTTGCCGGTGCGACCGAAGAAGTGATCTCTGGCAAGCACATCATTGTTGCGACGGGTTCCAATGCACGGGCCTTGCCCGGTACACCATTCGATGAAGAGACTATCTTGTCGAACGATGGTGCTCTGCGCATCGGTGCCGTGCCGAAGAAGCTTGGTCTGATCGGCGCGGGTGTGATTGGTCTGGAAATGGGTTCGGTCTGGCGGCGTTTGGGTGCCGAAGTCACGGTCCTGGAAGGTCTTCCGGTTTTCCTTGGAGCCGTTGACCAGCAGGTCGCCAAGGAGGCGCACAAGGCTTTCGTCAAGCAGGGGCTGAAGATCGAGCTTGGCGTCAAGGTTGGCGAGATCAAGTCGGCGAAAAAGGGCGTGTCGGTCGCCTACACCGATGCCAAAGGCCAGGCGCAGACGCTGGACGTTCACAAGCTGATCGTCTCGATCGGCCGGGTAGCCAACACCATCGGTCTGGCGCCTGAGGCGGTCGGATTGACGCTGGACGAGCGTGGCGCGATCGTGGTCGATGGCGACTGCAAGACCAACCTGCCCAATGTCTGGGCCATCGGTGATGTGGTGCGCGGCCCGATGCTGGCGCACAAGGCGGAAGAAGAGGGCGTGGCGGTAGCAGAGCGCATTGCCGGTCAGCACGGCCATGTCAATTTCAATACCATTCCGTGGGTGATCTATACCAATCCTGAAATTGCGTGGGTCGGGCAGACCGAAGAGCAGTTGAAAGCTGAAGGGCGCGCTTACAAGTCGGGCGTGTTCCCTTTTATGGCGAACGGCCGTGCGCGTGCGCTGGGCGACACGACAGGCATGGTCAAGATGCTGGCCGATGCGGCGACAGACGAAATTCTGGGCGTGCACATCGTCGGTCCCATGGCGAGCGAGCTGATCGCCGAATGCGTGGTGGCGATGGAATTCCGTGCCAGCAGCGAAGACATCGCGCGCATCTGCCACGCGCATCCATCGCTCAGTGAGGCGACGAAAGAAGCCGCGCTGGCGGTC
>JANNKV010000217.1:0-18181 GCA_031396485.1 Polaromonas sp.
CGACAACCGACCCATGACGGGCGAGCAGAAGAAAGTGATCTTCGCTTCGTCCCTGGGTACCGTATTTGAGTGGTATGACTTCTACCTGTACGGCACTTTGGCCGTCATCATCGGCAACCAGTTTTTCTCTGCCCTTGATCCCGCGTCACGCACGATCTTCTCGCTGCTCGCGTTCGCTGCCGGCTTCATCGTGCGTCCGTTTGGCGCGCTGGTGTTCGGCCGTCTCGGCGACATGATCGGCCGCAAATACACCTTCCTGGTCACCATCCTGATCATGGGTCTGGCCACCTTCATCGTCGGCTTGCTGCCCAACTACGCCACCATCGGCGTTGCGGCTCCGGTCATTTTGATCGGCCTTCGCATGCTGCAGGGCCTGGCGCTCGGCGGTGAGTACGGCGGTGCGGCTACCTATGTAGCCGAGCATGCGCCACACGGCAAGCGCGGCTTTTACACGTCATGGATTCAAACCACGGCTACCTTGGGTTTGTTGTTGTCGCTGATGGTGATTCTCGGTGTGCGTACCGCCATCGGTGAAGCGGCTTTTGCCGACTGGGGCTGGCGCATTCCGTTCCTGGTGTCCATTTTGTTGCTCGCTGTGTCGGTTTATATCCGCCTGTCGATGAACGAGTCACCTGCCTTCGCCAAGATGAAGGCCGAGGGTAAGACCTCCAAGGCACCGTTGTCTGAATCGTTCGGCCAGTGGAAAAATCTGAAGATCGTGATTTTGGCGCTGCTCGGTCTGACCGCTGGCCAGGCTGTGGTTTGGTACACCGGCCAGTTCTACGCACTGTTCTTTCTGACTGGCGCGTTGAAGGTAGACGGCCCGACCGCCAATTTGTTAATCGCTGCATCGCTGATCATCGGCACGCCGTTTTTCGTCCTTTTTGGTATTCTGTCGGACAAGATCGGCCGCAAGCCCATCATCATGGCTGGCTGCCTTTTGGCCATGGTCACCTACTTCCCGGTGTTCAATGCGCTGACCAAAGCTGCCAACCCTGATCTGGCTGCAGCGCAGGCCAAGAACAAGGTTGTCGTTACTGCCGATCCAAAGGAATGTTCATTCCAGTTCAACCCGACCGGCGTAGCCAAGTTCTCCAGCTCTTGCGATATCGCCAAACAGGTGTTGTCGGCTAACTCGGTCAGCTATGAAAATGCCGTCGGCCCTGCCGGCGCCCCCGCAACCATCGCTATCGGCGACGTCAAGGTCACCGGCTATTCGGCAACAGGCCTGGCTCCTGATGAAGCCAAGAAGAAAGACGTTGAATTCAAGAAGGCGACGACTGACGCGCTGAAAGCTGCGGGCTACCCGGCCAAGGCCGACCCGGCCAAGGTAGATAAAGTCACCATCATCTTCATCCTGAGCTATTTGGTGCTGCTGGTCACGATGGTCTACGGCCCAATTGCCGCCATGCTGGTTGAAATGTTCCCGACGCGCATTCGCTACACGTCAATGTCGCTGCCCTATCACATCGGCAATGGCTGGTTTGGCGGCTTGCTGCCTGCAACGGCGCTGGCTATCGTGGCGCAAACCGGTAATATGTACAACGGGCTTTGGTATCCGATCATCTTCGCCGGCATGACGCTGGTCATCGGCACCTTGTTCATCAAGGAGACGAAGGACGTTGACATCTACGCTGAAGACTGATCGACTTGCTGGACAACGTCGGCTTACGAGCCGACGTTGATCTGGAAAGTTGTGAGACTTCACAGGGCTCCTGCCGTCGGTCGGAGCCTTTTTTATTTCTTGAGGAGAATGATGATGTGGAAAATTGTGATCGGATTTATTGCTTTCGCCGCGCTGGCGCTTTACATGTTGACCAAGGGCGGTGATATCGATCTGGGTGGTGAGAAGCACGGGGTGCTGATTGCCCCGGCAGGTGTCGAAATGAAGGCTTAAGTATTCGTTGTTAACTAGTCGTTCACTACTCGTTAAGTACTCTTTCTTTACCTGCCATGATTCGCTGAAACGAGCGAAGATATCTCACATTCTGATGCCGCCAGTCGTTTTGGCGGAGGCGCGCTTTTTGAGCTTAAATAGATAGTCCCGGCGTGAAGTAGTTTTGATGATGGCAGCAATCGGCAAGATAGAATTCTGTCAGGGAATCGCTAGTCAGCAGCGCGCAAAAAAAAGATACTCCAGATAGTCGATTGGGCGACTGGTCCTGAGATTTCGGCGTGTTTTAACGAGATACGTGGATGATCCATACCAAAACCGAACTGGGCAAAGCTGCGCTGCAAGATCGCTCTTCAGGGCTCGCCCCGCGTCAGCGGTCAGCTTTCATCATGTTTGATGGAAAACGCAGTTCGGAAGACGTGCTCAAGGCCACGTCGGGCTTGGGCGTGACGGCAGCCGATGTCGAGCAAATGGTGGCGCTGGGATTTCTCGAGCCTGTGGTCGCTCCTAAGCCCACTCCTACGCCCACCCAAATGACAACTACCGCTGCGCCCGTGGCGCCGGTAGCGGCTGAATCGTTATCGGCACCGGTATCTTCTGGTAGATTGGGCGTCGCGCCCACTCTTGATGCACAGGCGCATTTTCTGAAAGCCTGGCCTATCGCAACGCGTTTGACCGCCGGTTTGGGTCTGCGCGGTTTTCGTCTGAATCTGGCTGTGGAGTCAGCTGGCGACCTTGCCAAGCTCAAGGAGCTGGCGCCCAAAATCAAGGACGCGGTAGGTGCCGAGAAATTCCGCGAACTTGAAATAGCCCTGTATCAATAGTCAACGGGCGCTGCCAGCGGGTTGCTTGACGTGACTCGCAGTTTGTCAAAACCCCAGTCGAAAACCCAATCAAAAGGGCATTCGTCCAGCACGAAAAATTTAAAACCTGGCTGTCTAGAATGTTTGACCTCTTCAGGAAAGACCAGTCTAGATGTCCCAGGGAACCATCCGCATTCGCGGCGCGCGTCAGCACAACCTCAAAAACCTCGATCTTGATATTCGTACCGGTGAATTGACTGTGGTCACCGGGCCCAGCGGCTCGGGCAAGTCTTCGCTGGTATTCGATACCCTGTTTGCCGAAGGGCAGCGTCGCTACGTCGAAACCTTCTCGGCCTACGCGCGGCAGTTTCTTGACCGCATGGACAAGCCGGCTGTGGACAAGGTGGAAGGCGTGCCGCCCGCGATTGCCATCGACCAGACCAATCCGGTGCGCAGTTCGCGCTCGACCGTCGGCACCATGACCGAGCTCAATGATCATCTGAAGCTGCTTTATGCACGGGCGGCGCAGCTCTTTGACCGGCAGACCGCGCAGGCGGTTCGCCATGACTCGCCAGAATCGATTTACGCCGAGTTGATGGCGCGAACGGCTGATGGGGACCCTAGGGTGGTGATGACGTTCCCGGTCGAACTGCCCGGCAACACCAGCGCCGAACAACTTGAACAATGGCTGTCGGCCAGCGGCTTCACGCGGGTGCATGCGCAGCGTGATATCGCCACGCCGGCCGGTCCGCACAAACTACTCGACGTCGTTGCCGACCGTTTCCGGATTCATGCCACCGAAAAGGTGCGTGTGCTCGAAGCCATCGAAACCGCCTTGAAGCGCGGCGGCGGTCGGCTCAATGTCTATGCCCAGCAGCCAGCCAACGGCGGTAACCGTAGCGCTCCGCTATCAACCGGGGGGGACGAGTCAGGCGACAGTGCCGTACTCGAAGCAACAGGCGTCGAGGTTAAAGAGACGGTTGAAGAAATGTGGCGCTTCTCCACCGGCCTGCATTGCCCCGACAGCGACATGCGCTACACCGAGCCGACGCCGTCGCTCTTTTCGTTCAACTCGGCCATGGGCGCGTGTGAGACCTGCCGCGGTTTCGGTCGCGTGATCGGTGTCGATTATGGGCTGGTCATCCCCAACGACAAGCTGACGCTGCGATCGGGCGCCATCAAGGTCATGCAGACGCCCGCGTGGAAAGAAGCGCAGGACGACTTGATGCGCCATGCAGAAACAGCGGGCATTCCGCGCGACACGCCCTGGTACAAGCTCACGCCTGAGCAGCAGGCCTGGGTCGTCAACGGCTCGCCGAACTGGAATGGCAAGTGGAACCAGCACTGGTTCGGCATCAAGCGCTTTTTCGAGTACCTGGAGAGCAAAGCCTACAAGATGCACATTCGCGTGCTGCTGTCCAAGTACCGCAGCTATACGCCCTGCGATGTTTGCGGCGGCGCGCGCCTGAAACTGGAGCCGCTGCTTTGGCGCCTTGGCACGAAGGCCGCGGCCGGCGCTGTGCTGCCACCCGTCGAACGATTCATGCCGGTCGGTGTCAAATGGAGCCGCGCGCAGCTCGAATCGCTACCGGGGTTGTGTCTGCACGACCTGATGCGATTGCCGATCGAACGCCTGGATAAATTCTTCAAGCTCGTCTCGCCGGTCATCACCAGTGGCGCGGCCAGCAGTGAAGACGCCGAACACAAGGCGCTCAAGTCGCTGTTCGAAGAGATTCAGACGCGCCTCAAGTATTTGTGCGACGTCGGCATCGCCTACCTGACGCTGGACCGGCAAAGTAGAACCTTGTCGGGCGGCGAGGTGCAGCGCATCAACCTCACCACAGCGCTCGGCACGTCACTGGTCAACACGCTCTTCGTGCTCGACGAGCCTTCCATCGGCCTGCATCCGCGCGACATGAACCGCATCACGCAGGCGATGCACCGGCTGCGTGATGCGGGCAATACGCTGGTCGTGGTTGAGCATGATCCGGCCGTGATGATGGCGGCCGACCGCATGATCGACATGGGTCCGGGCCCCGGTGAGAAAGGCGGCCAGATCGTGTTTGACGGAACGCCTGAAGACCTGAAGCACGCCGACACCCTGACCGGCGCCTACCTCGGTTCACGCAAGCAGGTCGGCATGGGCTTCAAGCGGCCGGTGACTGACAGCACGCCGCGGCTGATTCTGGAAGGTGCGCGCGACCACAATTTGAAGAACCTCTCGGTCGAATTTCCGTTGCAGCGCCTGGTCTGCGTCACCGGCGTCAGCGGCTCTGGCAAGTCAACGCTGATGCAGGACATTCTGGCGCCGGCGCTGCTGCGCCAGTTCGGCAAGGCGACCGAGACACCCGGTCTGCATGACCGCTTGATGGGCGCGGATCACCTGACCGATGTGGTGTTCGTTGACCAGTCGCCTATCGGCAAAACCGCCCGTTCCAACCCGGCCAGCTACGTCAGCGCCTGGGACGCCGTGCGCGAGCTGTTTGCGCAAACCCCGCTGGCGCGCCAGCGCAGCTACACCGCGACCAAATTCAGCTTCAACAATGGCGACGGTCGTTGCCCGACCTGCGGCGGTTCGGGCTTCGAGCATGTCGAGATGCAGTTCTTGAGCGACGTGTACCTGAGATGCCCTGATTGCGATGGGAAACGCTACCGGCCTGAAATTCTTGAGGTCATGATTGAGCGAAAAGCAATTGGCCAGCTCACGCCAAAGTTGATGAACGTCTCCGATGTGCTCGAACTCACCGTGAGCGAAGCGGTGCAGGTATTTGCCCAGGACCGCGATGTGATTCGTGCGCTGCAGCCTATCGTTGATGTGGGGCTTGAATACGTCAAGCTCGGCCAGCCTGTTCCGACCCTGTCGGGCGGCGAGGCACAACGTTTGAAGCTCGCTGGCTACCTGGCCGAGGCCAGCAAGGCCGGCAGCAAAACCATGAGTGCGAGCCGGCAGGCACTGGCGCTGCGCAATCCCGGTCGCGGCACGCTGTTCCTGTTCGACGAGCCGACCACTGGCCTGCATTTCGACGACATCGCCAAATTGATGCGCGCGCTGCGCAAGCTGATCGATGCGGGCAATTCGCTCATCGTCATCGAACACAACCTCGACGTGATCCGCTCCAGTGACTGGCTGATCGACCTTGGCCCGGAAGGCGGTGAGGGCGGCGGCTTGCTGGTGGCCGAAGGCACGCCCGAATCGGTGCGCGAACATCCGACCTCACATACCGCCAAGGCCTTGCGTGAGTACGAGTTGGCGATGGGCAAGGTACATGGTGTGGAAGAAGCCAAACCGAAAGCCTGGAAAACACGCCCGTCTCTTTCCAACGACATCCAGATCGTCAACGCCAAAGAAAACAACCTCAAAAGCCTTTCGGTCAATATTCCGCGTGGCAAGTTCAACGTGGTGACCGGCGTGTCGGGCTCGGGCAAGTCGACACTGGCGTTCGACATTCTTTTTAACGAAGGTCAGCGCCGTTACCTGGAATCGCTCAACGCCTATGCACGCAGCATTGTGCAGCCGGCGGGCCGGCCCGAAGTCGATGCGGTCTACGGCATTCCGCCGACGGTGGCGATCGAGCAGCGCCTGTCGCGTGGCGGCCGTAAATCGACCGTCGGCACGACGACGGAAGTGTGGCATTTCCTGCGGTTGCTCTATGTGAAGCTGGGCATACAGCATTGCACCAAAGAAGGCGCGGCGGTGATGCCACAAAGCCCCGAGAGTATCGCGGCGCAACTGCTCAAAACCTATCGCGGCAAGCACATCGGCCTGCTAGCCCCGCTGGTGATTGCACGCAAGGGCGTCTACACCGAGCTGGCCGACTGGGCGCGGCCACGCGGCTACACGCACCTGCGTATCGACGGCGAGTTTTTGCCGACCACCAGTTTCCCGCGTATCGACCGCTTTAAGGAACATACGGTTGAGCTACCCGTTGCGGACATTCACGTGACACCAGAGAACGAAGCGGCGCTGCGAGCGGCACTGGCCACGGCGCTGCAACACGGCAAGGGTGTGGTGCATGTGCTGGGTCCACTCGATGGTCTGCGCGGTGCGATGCTGGCTGGCAGCAGCACCAAAAGCATCGGGCAGCTTGTCGCTTTTTCTACCAAGCGGGCCTGCCCGGTTTGCGCCACGTCGTACCCTGAGCTTGATCCGCGCCTGTTCAGCTACAACAGCAAGCACGGCTGGTGTACCGATTGCGTCGGTACGGGCGTGAAGCTCACCAAAGAGCAGCGCAAGGTGTTCGACGACTCGGTGCGCGACGACGACAACAAGGGCCGCGAGCAAAGTTTTGGCGAACCGGAAGCTGACGACGTGATCGACGCCACCTGTCCGAAATGCGAAGGCACGCGCCTCAACGCACAGGCGCGCGCGGTGAAGTTTTCCGGCGTCGGAATCGCCGACATTGCTGCGCTGTCGGTGACCGACGTGCGCGCCTGGGTTGAAACGCTGGCGCTGGTAGGCCGTGAAGCCGGCATTGCACGCGACCTGATTCCCGAGATCAAAAGCCGGCTCGAATTTCTCGAAGACGTGGGGCTCGGCTACCTGACACTTGACCGCGGCGCGCCGACGCTATCGGGCGGCGAGGCCCAGCGAATCCGGCTGGCAGCGCAACTTGGCTCCAACTTGCAGGGCGTCTGCTACGTGCTCGACGAGCCGACGATTGGCCTGCATCCGCGCGACAACCAGATTTTGTTAAGCGCGCTCGGAAAACTCAGCGAGCGCGGCAACACGCTGGTGGTGGTCGAACACGATGAAGACACGATTCGCCGCGCTGACAACATCATCGACATTGGCCCCGGCGCCGGCAAGCGTGGTGGGCAATTGGTGGCGCAAGGGACGGCGGCGCAGCTCTCAAGCGTGCCCGAGTCGCTCACGGGGCGCTATCTGGCCAATCCATTGGTGCATCCTCTTCACGCGCGGCGTGAGACCGTAACCGGACTAGCTGAAATGGGGTCAGATCCCAATTTCGCAGACGGAAAGAATCACGACGCAACGATCGAAGCGAATTTGGGCTCTGACCCCAATTCAGCGGACCGACCACCCAAACCTCTCAGCAAAGCCAAACAAGCCGCGCTCAAAGCCGCAGCCCTTAAAGCCGCAGCCGCCAGCGCCAGCGTCCTCCACAACGCCGCCCCGGCAGCCGCCAGCAAATACACCGCCTGGCTCACCGTCACCAAAGCCCATCTTCACAACCTGAAAGACGTGTCGATCACCGTGCCGCTCAACCGCCTGGTCGCCGTTACCGGCGTCTCCGGCTCCGGTAAGTCCACACTCGCGCGCGATGTGCTGCTGACCAACGTCTACGCCGGCGTCACGCAGCGCTCGACCAAAGCCGGTCGTGATGCCGACGACGCCGGCAAACACCCTTCGTGGACCGGCTGCGAGAGCATCGCCGGCTACCGCGTGGTCGACCGCGTGCTCGAAGTCGACCAGACTCCTATCGGCAAAACGCCGCGCTCCTGCCCAGCCACCTATATCGGTTTCTGGGACACAGTGCGCAAATTGTTCGCCGACACGCTGGAAGCGAAGGCGCGCGGCTATTCGGCCGGCCGCTTCAGCTTCAACACCGGCGAAGGCCGCTGCCCGACCTGCGAAGGGGCCGGCGTGCGCACTATCGGCATGAGCTTTCTGCCGGATGTCAAAGTGCTGTGCGAAACCTGCCACGGTGCGCGCTTCAACCCGGAAACGCAGGCGGTCACCTGGCGCGGCAAAAACATCGGCGACGTGCTGAAAATGGAAGTCGATGAGGCGGTTGAATTTTTCGCCGCCATGCCCAGCATCGGCCATCCGCTGCAATTGCTGAAGGATGTGGGCCTCGGCTACCTCACGCTCGGCCAGCCTTCACCGACGCTCTCGGGCGGCGAGGCGCAGCGCATCAAGCTCGTGACCGAACTGAGCAAGGTACGCGACGACATCACCCGACGCGGGCAGAAAGCGCCGCATACGCTGTATGTGCTCGACGAACCGACGGTCGGCCTGCACATGGCCGACGTTGAAAAGCTGATTCACGTCCTGCACCGGCTGGTCAGCGGCGGTCACAGCGTGATCGTCATCGAGCATGATCTCGACGTGATCGCCGAAGCCGATTGGGTCATCGACCTTGGCCCCGATGGCGGTAACGCCGGCGGCCAGGTGGTGGCTTCAGCGCCGCCTGAAGAAGTGGTACGGCTGCAAACGCATACCGGCAAGGCGTTGCAAAACGTGCTGGCCAGGGTTTGACATTAAACTGATCGCTATAAAAATAATAGCTGCTCGCGCAGGTATTGCTTGGGCTAGAAGTATAAAACGCCCTTAAAAACCTGTTCCAGGCATGCGCCGGTTCACCTCTGGTGTAAGACACCACCGCGACATGTTTCAGGTCTTGTCCTGATGCGCGCTCGCCCAGCGGACCGCAGAATCTGTCCATCACTTCTTGTTGACCGATACGAACTTTCAGGAGACTTCACATGCAACGCCTCATTCAACGCCGCCGCTTATTGCAGTCCGCTGCCGCGCTTTCAGTCCCCGCACTGGGCGCGTTCGCGCATGCGCAGCCGGCTGCGTTTCCATCCCGGCCGATCAAGCTGGTCATCGCGTTTCCTGCGGGCGGACCGACTGACATCACGATGCGCCAGCTGGCTGACAATGCCTCGAAAATTCTCGGTCAGCCGGTCATCATTGAAAACAAACCCGGCGCTGGCGGCACCTTGCCGGCGCAGCAATTGCAGGGCGCGCAGGCTGACGGCTACACGGTGGCGCAGATCCCGCTGGGCGTGTTTCGCCTGCCGTACACCACCAAAATCAACTGGGACCCGGTCAAGGACATTTCGTATGTCCTCAACGTCACCGGCTATGCCTTCGGCGTGGTGGTGCCTGCCGATTCGCCGCTGAAAAACTGGGCCGACCTTGTGGCCTACGCCAAGGCCAATCCGGGTAAGCTCAGCTACGGCTCCACCGGCACGCTGACCAGCCCGCACCTGACGATGGAACTCATCGCGCAAAAACTCAATTTGCAGTTGCTGCATGTGCCGTACAAGGGCAGCGCGGACCTGATGCAGTCGATTCTGGGCGGCAACATCATGGCCGCGGCCGATTCCACCGGCTTTGCGCCGCAGGTCGAGGCTGGCAAGCTGCGCGTGCTGACAACCTGGGGCGAACAGCGCCTGACGCGTTTCCCGGATGCACCAACATTGAAAGAGTTGGGTCTGGACATGGTGCAAACCTCGCCATTCGGTATCGGCGCTCCCAAGGGCACGCCGCCCGCCGTCGTCAAGCGCCTGCACGATGCGTTCAAGCAGGCGATGGAAGAACCCAGCTACGCGCAGTCGCTCGGCAAGTACGACATGCTGCCGATGTACATGAGCACCGCCAGCTACAGCAAGTTTGCGCAGGACACGTTTGCGAAAGAGAAAGCCCTGGTGGAAAAGCTGGGGCTGGCTAAGGCGCAGTGACGAGGGTGAGGTTGCGGGCGGCCAGTACAGCCCCCGCCACTTCCGCAAACCCCGCGCCGCGTTCGCCTCGCGTGACGTAGCGCGGCCGGTGCGTCAGCTGCGCTTCGAAGCGCCGCACATTCGCCACGCCGATTGAGTTCGCAAACGCTTCGAACATCAGCTCGTCATTCGTGGAGTCGCCAATAAACACCCACTGCGACATTTCAACGTCAAGATCACGCCGGAGCAGTTCGCGCAGGGCCCAGCGCGCGCCCTGCAGTTTGTTGTGTGTGCCGAACCAGCCATTGATGTGAATCGACGACACGCTGGCGGTCATGCCTTCGCTGCGCAGGATGCGCAGCACGTCGGCGATCCGGTCCCGCGGCAGATTCGTGAATTCGCTGTGGTCGATGGCGATGTCTGTTTCGCGGCCGGCGCTGTCTTGCGCCAGTTGCGTGCCGGGCACTTCGCGCAGCACGCGTGCCGTGACGTGCTGCATGCGGGCGAAGTTTTCACGTCGCACAGATTCACTCTGCTGATATTTTTTTGATAGCAGCTCGCGCAGGTATTCCCTGGGCTGCAGGCCTTTTTCATGCTCAAAATCACTTTTTTTAACTTCGATGTCGCGAAACAGCGCCACCGCGCCGTTCTCGGCCACGATGGCATCAATAGGCCACGCCAGCGCAAACGGCTCGCTCCAGCCGACCGGGCGGCCGGTGACAGCAATCACCGGTAACCCGGCGGCTTTCAGATCGGCCAGCGCGGCGAGCGCATCCGGCGTGATGGCGCCGTCGGTCGTCAGCGTGTCGTCAATGTCCGTCAGAACGCCGGTGATGCTGCCTCTGGCAGCGAGTGGCCATTGGTCAAGTTTCTGCATGGTGAAATTTTCGCATGGCCAACTGCGACGGGCGCGCGGGAGGCCGCACGTCAAAAACTGAATAGCAAGTCAAAGGCAAATGTGTTGTCGCGCAGCCCGGCGGTCAGGCCCCGCGTGAACCCGATGCTGGCGCCCAGCTTGCGCGTCAGCGGAAACTCATACCGGGCCGAGGCCTCTGTCAAACCTCCGGCGCCCCGCCTGTGATCGCGTTCGAGCTGAAAAACCAGGGCCGGCGGAAGCAGGCCGGCTGGCACACGCTCGTCAAAGCTGTAGGTGGTCTGCAGGCGCCCGGACTGCTCCAGGCGGCTTTCGCCGGGGCGTGGCTCCTGATTGCGCCGGGTCAGTTTGGCCGACAGGCCCACCGCCCAGTGCTCGCTCAAGGTGCGGCTGTAGCTGGCTGAAATTCTGTGCTTCGAACCCCGGCTTCCTATGCCGCTGCTGCCGGGCGCGGTGGCGCCAACGGCCAGGCGCAGGCGCGACGCGTCGTCGCGGTAAACCACCTGCGAGGCGATCAGCGTGACGTTGCTAAAGCCCCGCGTGGTGGTTCCATCCACGGATATCCTTCCAAAGCCGTCACCTTCCAGCGTCAGTGTTGTGTTCCGGTTCAGTCTGGCATCGAGCGAAAACGGGGTCAACCATATCCTGCCCCCGTCTTCCGCACGAATGTAGGCCATGCCTGCGGAGCCAAACCATTGGTTCGAGCTGCCGGCCGTGTCACTGGCCCGGCGCAAGTCCCGGATGTCGGAAGCCGTGAAAGCGTCGCCGCGATCCGGCTCTGCTGCGAACACCGGCAGCGCCATCGCCACGAAAGTCGCTACAGGAAGGCCAAGGCGCTGCGGCAGGAGCTGCCGTCGATGCCAAAGGTTCATCGGATTTCTTTCCTACGCGGTATCGGCTGCGCAGTGGCTGCCAGATCCAGTGACGCCGGCCACATTTTGGGTCCGGTGCTGATGAATTGATGCAAAGCGGGAAGCAATTGGCTTAACTCCGGCCGGGCCTCTGCGGATCTGGCCATGCAGGCCTGCATCAGTAAATCTAGCTCCTGCGGGGCGCGCGGAAGATAGGCGCGTAGCGGCCTGGGCTCAACGCGGGTTTGCGGGAACGACGTACGGCTGCGCGTCTTGGGAAATGGGAGTTTTCCTGTCAGCGTCTGGTACAGCGTGACGCCGAAGGCAAAGACGTCCGAGGCCGGGCTCACCTGGCCGCGCTCGCACTGTTCCGGGGACATGTAGAAGTCGGTGCCGATGCTGGACTTGAGCTGCGGCTGGCTGCAGGGGCGTGCGGTGCCCAGATCAAACAGCACAGGACGGCCGCGGTAGATCACGACATTGCTCGGCTTCACGTCCAGATGCAGATAGCCGCGGCTGTGCATGTGGATCAGCGCGCTGCCCAGGTAAATGCCCACGCGCATCGCGTTGGGCAGAGACAGCCGGCCTTCCTTTCGGGACTGGATCAGCTGCTTTAAGGTCGGCCCGTCCAGATATTCCATCAGCAGGTAGCCAGAGCTGCCTGCGCCCAGGCCACGCACGATGTTCGGATGCTCCAGCGCGCCCAATACGGCGCCCTCGCGGCGCGCGTCGCCGGAACGGGCGTAGACCTTGCAGGCCATGGGGCACCAGGCGCGGTGATTCCAGACCAGATACACGGCATCTTCGCCGCCGTCGTCCACCACGCCAAGAACCGTGATGCCAGGAGCGACCGGCATGCCCACCGTCAACTGGCGGCGTGCCATGCGGCCTCCGGTTTGACAGGGACCACCTTGTCGGCCAGCTGGCTGGCAAACAAGCGGTGGCAGCGGGTACCGCTCTGCAGTAATTCGGCTGGACTGCCCGACTCGACAATGCGGCCCTGCGCCAGCACCAGTATCCGGTCCACGCTGCAAATCGTGGCCAGCCGGTGGCTGACGACCAGCACGGTGCGCTGACCCGCCAGTGCGTCGATGGCGTGCCGGATCAGTTCTTCGGTTTCCCCGTCGAGTGCCGCGGTCGCTTCGTCCATCAGCAAGATCGGTGCATCGCGCAGCAGCGCCCTGGCCAGCGACAGGCGCTGGCACTGCCCGCCTGACAGGCCGGCACCGTGCGCCGCCAGCAATGATTCATAGTTCAGCGGCATGGCCTGAACAAAACTGTCGACACAGGCGGTTTTCGCTGCGGCGAGCATCTGTGCGTTTGTGGCATCGGGCGCGCCGTAGCGAATGTTGTCGGCCACCGTGCCCGACATGATGTGCGGTTCCTGCAGTACTGTGCCCAAGCTGGCGCGCAAGGACGCGAGGCTCAGGCTGCGAATATCGATGTCGTTGATCGCAATCGTGCCTTCCTGGGGGTCGTGCTGACGCAGCAACAGGCGCAGCAGGGTCGATTTGCCGCTGCCGCTGGCCCCCACCAGCGCCACCGATTCGCCGGGCGCAATCGACAACGAAACCTTGTCGAGCACGCGCGTCCCATCGGCATAGCTGAAACTGACGTTCTGAAAGTCAATGCGGCCGACGTCAAATTTCGGCAGCGGTGCGGGCCGCGATGGGTCCGTGATCTGGCTGGGCGTGCGCAACAAGGCGGCGATGCGTTCGGCGCTCACCGCCGCGCGCTGGAAGCGCCCGGCACTCTGGCTCAGACTGCGAACCGGATCGTAAAGCGAGCCGATGGCCCCCAGAAAGGCAAAAACGCTGCCGACCGTCATCAGACCGGCATTTACCTCGTAGGCCGCCAGGGCGATTACACCCAGACCACCCAGAAAGGTGATGATCTCAATGGCGAGCGACAGGCGCACTTCCAGGCTCACGGTTTTCAGTTCGGTGCGCCGGGCCTGGTTGCAATGCGCGCTGAATTGAGCAACTTCAGCGCTGTGCGTGTGAAAGGCATGCACAAGCTCGCCCGCGCCCAACCGCTCTTCGGCCAGCGACATCCACAGCGAGGTCTGCTGCCGACCCAGCTTGGCCGAGGCGCGCATCCTTGTGGAAAGACGCAGCACGACAAACACCAGCGGCGGCACCACTAGCAGCGCCAGGAAGGCCAGCTTCCAGCTCAAGACAAATAGAAAAATGCCGTAGCAGAGAGCCCTGAATACATTGGTCAGGAAGCTCGCTGGCCCCCGGAACACCAGATAGGAAACGCGGTCAGCATCGCTGCTGAGGCGGCCCAGCAGGTCGCCCGTGCCGGTGGCGCCCAATGAGCCCGGCGATACCGAAATCAGATGGTGGTACAGCGCGACCCGAACGCCCTGCGTGAAGCGTTCGTGGACGTTGGCATCGAGCCGCTGGTCGGCAAAATCAACGGCAAACTTGATGCCAGCCACAGCCAGATAGGCTGCGGCAAACCAGGGCAGCCAGTGCAGTTGCTGCCCGATGAAAACCTCATCAACCAGTTTGGCGAACAACCACAGGAAAGCCGTGCCCAATAGCGGCGAAAGCATGGACAGCAGCAACACCGCCAGCGCCGCGCGAAGACCCGGGCGAAGGTAAGGAAAAAATTCCCGGAAGAGCGGTAGTAATTTCTCGTTCAGGAGCGTAGGCTGTTGCATGTCATGGTCCGATTGAGACGGGAAGAAGAAACGCCGGGGTTGGTGCCCGGCGTTTAGGTTCCGTTAGCTCAAGGGCTTAACGACCACGACCAGTGCGCGTGCGGCCCCGGGTACGGGTGCGGCGGCTTGGGGTCTGGTCTTTGCTGGGGGTAGGGATACCTGGGATTGTCATGATGTAGCTCCGATAGATGTAGAACCAAATTACCAGCTTCAATTGCTCTTCACTGGTGACGTTTGTGGGAAATTTGCCCACGAACCTATCTTATTTAGCTCGATGGTGGAAAACTAGGAGCCAAGGTCGCAATCCAATGCGACCTTTGTCGCATCAAATTAAGACCTTCGTCTTATAAAACGACTCGTTTATCGTCAAAGTACTCGCCCGTCGCCGACTTCGCCTTACTGGAGGGCTTTCAGGGCCAGATTGAAGAATGAGCCCCGCGCGCCATTGGGAAATTGCGCGATGGTCAGCTTGCTGAAGGCTGAGCGGGAGAGTGGGCGGACCTCGGGTGATGACAAATCCGACCTTCGTCCATGGTTTTGCGGCTTGTCCGGCGATAGACTTCGACGGATCCTCCGGCGTCGGTGACCAGACGCCCTCAACCGCAAAGATGGAGACGAGTTGAAAGCAGAACCCAAGCATGTCAGCGTTCCTCCGCCGTAGCCTGTCGCATCAGTTCCTGATCGCGAGTTTTCCCGTACTGCTGATTGGCATGCTACTGATCGGTTCGTGGATGGCCACCCAGATCGAGGACAGCGTGGCGTATCGCATTGGCGGCGTCACCGGCATGTACGTCGACAGCTTCATTGCGCCACATGTGCAAAGCCTGGTCAAGAATGACGATCTGAGCGCAGACGATCTGGCGACCCTTGATCAAATGCTCATGAATACTCCCTTGAGCGAAAAAATCGTCTCGCTCAAGATTTGGCGGCCTGATGGGCGGGTTTTGTACAGCAACACCAAGGCCTTGATCGGGCGGACTTTTCCGATTGGCGAAGGGCTCACGGTGGCTCTGGCGGGTGATGTGCATTCCGAGATGAGCGATCTGAGCGGCTATGAAAACGAGTTCGAGCGGGGAAAGTGGTCGCACCTGATCGAAACCTATGTGCCGCTGCATGCCAGCGGTGCGGGCACGGTCATCGCCGCCGCGGAGTTCTACCACACAACGGAAAAGCTGACCCGCGAATCGCACGCCGCCCAGTTGCAAAGCTGGCTGATGCTGGCGGCCACGGTAGCCGGCATGTATTTGCTGCTGTTCGCACTGGTGCGCCGGGGCAGCAAAACCATTGATGCGCAACAGCGCGAGCTCAACAACAAGGTGAAGCAGCTCACGACGGTGGTTGCTCAAAACGAACAGCTTCACGACAAAGTGCGGCGCGCTGCTGGCCGGACCGCTGCGCTCAACGAAGTGTTTTTGCGCCGCATTTCGGCTGATTTGCATGACGGGCCGGGTCAGGACATGGGGCTCGCGCTGATGCAGTTCGAGTCGATCGGGGAGACCTGCGTGCAGTGTCCGGGCGTCGGTCATGGGCTGTTCTCGGCGACCGAAGGGTTTCAGACTATCCGCACTGCGCTTCAATCAGCGCTAACTGACCTGCGCGCAATCTCTGCCGGCCTGCAACTGCCGGAGATTGACAAGCTTTCGCCGTGCGAAATCGCAGCGCGTGCCATTCGGGACTACGAACGAAAAACCGGTGCCACGGTCACGCTGGATTCAACAAGCGGGACATCGCCCCTGTCCCTGTCTGTCAAGATCACCTTGTACCGGCTGCTACAGGAATCCCTGGCCAACGGATTTCGCCACGCCGGGGGCTCTGGCCAGCATGTCCAGGTCAGGGCCGGCGAGGCGCGGCTGATGGTCAGTGTGAGCGACCGCGGCGAGGGCTTCAATCCGGGTGGGGTGGTCCCGGACGGGCACACGGGCCTGGCGGGCATGCGCGAGCGTGTCGAAATTCTGGGCGGATCGTTCGATTTGCAAAGTACGCCCGGTCAGGGCACGAACATTCGGGTGACCTTGCCTCTTGTCGTACCCGGTATGGATCTGGAGTGACACATGCATGATTCAATTCGCGTCCTGGTTGCGGATGACCATCCGCTGTTCAGGCAGGGTGTGGTGCATGCCCTGGGCGTGGAACCGGGCCTGATGGTGGTGGGAGAAGCTTCTTCGGGGGAAGAGGCATTGAAGCTGGCCTGTGAGCTGCTGCCGGACGTGGTGTTGCTCGATATCAGCATGCCCGGATGGGGTGGACTGGTTGCGGTCGAGAAAATCACCACGGCCTGCCCAGCCACAACCATCGTGATGCTGACCGTTTCGGAAGACAAGGACAAGCTGCTGGCTGCGTTCAAGGCCGGCGCGCGCGGGTACGTGCTCAAGGGCGTGGCGGCGCGGGAGCTTGCCGCCGTGCTGCGATCGGCACGGGGCGGCGAGGTGTATGTATCGCCGTCGCTGGCCTCCGAGATGCTGGTGTCGCTCACGCGGGGCAAAGCGCCGGATCCTTTGCAGGAATTGACCGATCGTGAACGCGAGATCCTGAGACTGATCGGCACCGGGCTCACCAACCGCGAAATTGGGGACCAGATTTTTCTGTCGGAAAAAACGATCAAACACTATGTCACCAACATCCTGCAGAAATTGCAGGTGCGCAGCCGTGTGGAGGCGGCGTTACTGGCGGCGCAACGCGCAGAGCCCCAGCCTCTGCAGCTGTCACGCTGACGGCCCGATCCCGGCGCGTGGCGTGGGGCGCCAGGTTCAGGTTGGCGTGACTTTGCAGCTTGTGGCGGGTTTCTGGCTTGTTCGGTACAATGCACCGTTCCTGAGGAGCGTTGCAAGCCACACCATGTGGACCAGGCTCAGGACTTCATTTGCAACCACGCTCACCCGCATGTGCGCTTTAGGCCCGGGTGAACGCCAAAGTTCCCCCGTCTTTTTACAAGCTCATGCTCGTGGCTATTTTGCCCAGTTGCTGTCTGATTTTGGAGAACCGTATGAACGCCGTCCTGAAACCTGTCTCGCTTGCCTCGAATGTTCCCGACTACACGATTGCCGACCTGTCGCTCGCCGACTGGGGCCGCAAAGAGTTGAAGATTGCCGAAACCGAAATGCCCGGCCTGATGGCCATTCGCGAAGAATTCGCCAAGGCGCAGCCACTCAAGGGGGCGCGCATCACCGGCTCGCTGCACATGACCATTCAAACCGGCGTGCTGATCGAAACGCTGCAGGCACTCGGCGCCGACGTGCGCTGGGCTTCATGCAATATTTTCTCGACGCAGGATCACGCCGCCGCCGCGATTGCTGCGGCCGGCACACCCGTGTTCGCCATCAAGGGCGAAACGCTGGCCGATTACTGGGACTACACCCACCGCATCTTCGAATTCCCGGGCGCCAAAGGCACGCCCGAAGAAGGCCCGAACATGATTCTGGATGACGGCGGCGATGCCACGTTGTTGATGCACTTGGGCACCAAGGCCGAAACCGACGCCAGCCTGCTCGCCAAGCCCGGCAGCGAAGAAGAAATCTGCCTCTTCAATTCGATCAAGGCCAAGCACGCGCAAGACCCGACCTGGTACAGCCGTCGTCTGAAAAACATCATCGGCGTGACCGAAGAAACCACCACCGGCGTGCTGCGCCTCAATGAAATGTCGGTCAAGGGCACGCTCGCCCTGCGCGCCATCAACGTCAATGATTC
>JANNKV010000237.1:0-2658 GCA_031396485.1 Polaromonas sp.
GCAAAAAAGCAGGCCACGGCATCGGGCTTCAGCGCGGCAATTTCAGTCAGCAGCGCCTGGAATTCGACTTGCGGAAACGGCAGGCCAAGCTCTTTGATGATGGTGCCGCCGGACGCGGTGTAGCTTTCCTTGAAGCCTTCAAAGGCTTCGTCGCCCGCAGCGTACTTCCAGGTGATCCACACGGCTTTTTTATGGCCCTTGGCCATCATGGCCTGGCCCAGTGCGCGGGTCGGCTGCGAATTGGTGAACGAGGTGCGGAACACGTTTGGCGCGCACAGGCCGCGTGTGGCGGCGTGAACACCGGCATTCGGAATCAGGCTCAGCACACCCGAATCACGCGCGACTTTCTGGATGCCCATCTGCACGCCCGAATGCACGGTGCCGACCAGCACATCGACCTTGTCCCGCTGCACCAGTTTATTGGCGTTTTCGATGCCTTTGGACGGTTCGGACTCGTCGTCAACCTTGAAGTATTCGATCTCGCGGCCACCCAGTTTGCCGCCTTGTTCATTGATGGCCAGCCGAAAGCCGTTTTCAATCGCCACGCCCAGCTGCGCGAAGGTGCCGGTGTAGGGCAGCATGAAGCCGACCCGTACCTTGCCGGATTGTGCGCGCACGATTTCGGGCAGCAGCAGTCCGGTGGATGCAGCGCCCAGGGTGGCTGCGCTGCGGGTGATGACGATACGGCGACTGATCATGGGGAGTTTCCTTTTGTTTAAGCCTAAATTAATTTATCACACCGGGTACGCAGACTGGCTCATGACTAACCCGGATTTCCAACCGTAGCCGTATCGGACTTGCTATCCGGCTGGATCTCGACGAACACATGCAGCAGCTCGACTTTCGTCGGATAGGTCCGCAGGTCCTGCGTCAGGGGCTCGCACAGCGCGCGCCCGGTACGGATGTCGAACTGGCCCTGGTGAATCGGGCATTCGATTTTTCCGTCTTCGACAAAGCCGTCGCACAGACGCCCCTGTCCGTGCGTGCACATGATGTCGGTGGCAAAGACCTCGTTGCCCATCCGGAACATGGCTATTTCACGGCCCTGGACAAGCACCGGCCAGACATCGCCGTCAGGAAGGTCATCGAGCGGACCGGCGCTGTGCCAGGTGTCGGGTAATGCGTTCATATCGGATAAATCAGGGAGTTGGGAATCAGGTCGTTGTCAAAAATGCAGAGGCGCTGCGTGAATTTCAGCCCGTGCGGCGTGCGCTGCATGCGGTCAAGATAGCGCCCCACACTGAGGATTTCAGGCATCGCGTCGCGCCGGGTGCGGATGACCAGATAAGCCGTCTCGGTTTCGATGCTGCCTTCATCGGCCGCCAGAATATGCGGGGCACTGACGATGTGGCGCTGGTAGTAGGGGTCGTGAAAAATCGTCTGCGTCGCGCCGTAGACGCGGTCGCTCAGCATCGCCCGGGATTCGAAATGCAGGGTGCTGAGCGGCAGCCCGGCTTCGAAGTTTTCACGCGACTGGATTTTGTAGACGCAGGTTTCGGTGAAGAGATCGGGCCAGGCGGAAAAATCGGCGCTGTCGAGTAACTGCGCATACCGCTGGTGCAACTGGCCAACTTCCATATACGCTATGAAATCAATAGCTGGCAGCGCATGATTTACCTGGGCTAGAGGCTTGTTTTGCTCAAAATCTGTCATATTTTCATGATCTCGCGCCAGTAGCCGTACATGCCGCGAATCAGTGTCTCGGTGACCATGTGTTCGGTCGGTTTGACCTCACGCCCGTCGAGCTCGCTAATGGTGCGGGCCTGGTCGTTGGCCGTGAACGCACGCTGCACGAACTCGATCACTTCGCCGTCGTCGGCGCTCACAAAACCGGCCGGCCCGAACAGGTTGGCCTGGCGCAGGCGGCGCTGCGTCATCTGCTCGTCGTCGTCTTCAAAGCCGAAATGCGTCCACACGAAATCAAACACGCCGGGGGCCACTGGCTGGATGTGGCGGGTAGACAGTGAATTGACCTGCTGCTGGATGATGACACTGGGGAACAGCGTCATCATCACCACGGTCGGGCCGTTCCACCAAGCCTCGGGCACGACGTCGAGCAGACGCGGATCGCCCAGTTTCATGTTTTCTCGAAAGCTGGTCACGCCCTGCGTGACCGCGCCGCCACCGCCGTCGTTGCGGCGGCTCACCATGCAGGCATGGCGGTGCTTCGCATCCATCACCATCTGGCTTTTCTGGTCGGCGCGCCACAGGCCGAAGGTGACGAACCAGGTGTGCAGCAGTCCGGGGTGGTAGGGGTCCTTGATGTTTTCCTGCATCAGCTTCCAGTTGGCCGGAATGCGCTGGCGGTTGTAGCCCAGCAGCTTGAGCGGCTTGTGAAAAACCCGGTCGAAGTAGGGCAGAACTTCAGGGCCGAGATAGTCTTCAAACGACTCGACTTCAGGGTCGAAACTGGCAAACACCGCGCCGCCGCGCGTGGCCACCTTGAGCTGCGTCAGGCCGTGGTCGCAGAGCTGGAAGTCGGCCGGCATGCCGCCGTTGACCTTGCCGTCCTGCTTCACGCCGCGCCGAAACGGCAGGCCAATCAGATTGCCCTGCAGGTTATAGGTCCACTGGTGATAGGGGCAGACGAATTCCTTGACCGTGCCGCAGCGCTCGCGCACGAACTGCACGCCGCGGTGCGCGCAGCGGTTTTCCACC
>JANNKV010000248.1:0-26987 GCA_031396485.1 Polaromonas sp.
GCGGGGCGCTTGGCGCGACGGTTTGCGGTAAAATGTAATCTAAAAAAAATCAACCCAGCCCAATAGCAATGGGCGCAAGCTGCTATTAATTTCATAGCTGCTTGCGCCCCGTGTCTGACTATGCCACCCCTGAGGACGGCAGGTTTGCCGGAACTACTTGCGCAGGCTGTCGCGAATTTCGCGCAGCAGCACGATGTCTTCGGCCGTCGGTGCAGGTGCCGGTGCTGGCTCGTTTTTCTTCAGGCGGTTGATCTGTTTGATCATAAGGAAAATGATGAACGCCAGGATGGCGAAGTTGACCGCGACGGTGATGAAGTTGCCATAGGCAAAGACCGGAACGCCGGCTTTTTTGAGCGCATCGAGTGTGTTGACGGTGCCCGCCGGAATTGCCCCCAGCACGATGAACATGTTCGAAAAGTCTATCTTGCCGATCACCGCGCTCACCAGCGGCAAGATCAGGTCGCTGACAACAGAGTCGACAATCTTGCCGAAAGCCGCGCCAATGATCACGCCGACGGCCAGATCGACCACATTGCCCTTGATGGCAAATTCCTTGAACTCTTGCATCATTCCCATAAGTTTCTCCTGTGTTGTAGTGACTTTTCGCTAGTCCCGCCCTCGCGTTTTTAGCCCCGCGATTATGCGGGAACGGCCCAAAACGCAAGTCTTTCGCGCCTGTCTGTTGTGCAACAAATGATGAAAAACGGAACAAATCGAGTTCGAACGCTCTTGTGTGCACAGTTCCTTGTCGGTGAGGCAAGGTCGGCGGCGCCGAACCTTACTCGGATATGGCCGCATGCCTTGAAAACCGTTGTCACGCTCCGCTACAATTGAAGGTTGACCCGAGTGCGCCTTTCGGGGCATGACCCAACCCGCCTGCCCCTGACGCCCATTCAAGCCAGAACTTGAAAGAACCCATGACCCAAGCAAGCATGCCTGCGCCAACCGGCGCACCGATGGATAAAGACAAACGCAACTGGATGGTTGCCACGGCCGTTGTAGGCGGTGCCGGCGTTGCCGCCGTTGCCGTGCCTTTTGTCAGCACCTTTCAGCCGTCGGAAAAAGCCAAGGCCGCCGGCGCAGCCGTAGAAGTTGATATTTCTGCCATTCGGCCCGGTGAAAAAATCACCGTGGAATGGCGCGGAAAGCCGGTCTGGATTGTCAAGCGTACGCCTGAGCAGCTGGCCAGTTTGCCAAAAAACGACCCGTTGCTGGCCGACCCGCAGTCACAGCGCAAGCCCGACGAGTTGACGCCCGAGTACGCGCGCAACGGGAACCGTTCCATCAAGCCCGAAACGCTGGTGGTGGTGGGCATTTGTCCGCACCTCGGCTGCTCGCCCTCCGACAAATTTCAGCCCGGCGCCCAGCCGTCCCTGCCCGACAACTGGGACGGTGGCTGGCTTTGCCCCTGCCATGGCTCGACATTCGACTTCGCGGGAAGGGTCTATAAAAACAAGCCCGCTCCCGACAACCTGGAAGTTCCTCCCCATATGTACCTTTCAGACACACGGCTGCTGATTGGTGAAGATAAAAAGGCCTGAAGGTAGAACAATCCGCAAGGATGCCACCTGACAATGCCCGCCGACAGTGCTTGAAAATTTGCTGAGTCCTTGCTGAACCCTGTGTCACAAGCGTCCTCAGACCTGATTCAAGAATGCGCCAAGAACCCCACCGAACCAGGATCAGTTATGGCTGAATTCAAAGAAGTTTCTCCCGATGCCCCGTTTTCAGTCAAAGCGCTGAACTGGGTCGACAACCGATTCCCCGCCAGCAAGCTCTACAACGAGCATCTCGGGCAGTATTACGCGCCGAAGAATTTCAATTTCTTCTACATCTTCGGCTCGCTTGCCCTGCTGGTGCTGGTGATCCAGATCGTGACCGGCATTTTCCTGACGATGAACTACAAGCCCGATGCGGCGCAGGCGTTTGCGTCAGTCGAGTACATCATGCGCGATGTGCCGTGGGGCTGGCTGATCCGTTACATGCATTCCACCGGTGCGTCGGCCTTTTTCGTCGTGGTTTATCTGCACATGTTTCGCGGACTCATCTACGGCAGCTACCGCAAGCCGCGCGAGCTGATCTGGGTTTTTGGGTGTGCGATTTTCCTTTGCCTGATGGCCGAAGCCTTCATGGGCTACCTGCTGCCGTGGGGCCAGATGAGCTACTGGGGCGCCCAGGTCATCGTGAACCTTTTTGCCGCTATTCCCGTCATCGGTCCTGATCTGGCGCTGCTGATTCGCGGCGACTATGTGATTGGCGACGCCACCCTGAACCGCTTTTTCGCCTTCCACGTGATCGCCGTGCCGCTGGTGCTGATTGGCCTGGTCGCGGCGCACATCATCGCGCTGCACGAAGTCGGCTCGAACAATCCTGACGGGGTTGAAATCAAGGGACCCAACGCACCGAAGGACGCGCAGGGCCATCCTCTGGACGGCATTCCGTTCCACCCCTACTACACGGTGCACGACATTTTTGCGGTCAGCATGTTCCTGATGGTCTTCACCGCCATCATTTTCCTGGCGCCCGAATTCGGCGGTTACTTCCTCGAGTACAACAACTTCATCCCGGCCGATCCACTGAAAACCCCGCTGCACATCGCACCGGTCTGGTATTTCACGCCGTACTACTCCATGCTGCGCGCGATCACCAGCGAGATGGTGTATGCCCTGATCGCCTGCGTGCTGGCTGCTGCGGCACTGGCCGCGTTCAAGGCCAAAATCAGCGCCCTGTTCAAGATCATCATTGTGGCTGTGGCCATCGGCGCATCCGTGGCCATGCTGATGATCGATGCCAAATTCTGGGGCGTGATGGTGATGGGCGGGGCCGTCGTGATCTTGTTCTTCCTGCCATGGCTGGACAACAGCGAAGTCAAATCCATCCGCTACCGTCCGAGCTGGAACAAGTACCTCTACGGCATCTTCGTGATCAACTTCCTGGTGCTGGGCTACCTCGGCGTGCAGCCTCCGTCGGCCATCGGCGAGCGTGTCTCGCAGCTGGGCACGCTCTTTTACTTCGGCTTCTTCCTGCTGATGCCGTGGTGGAGCCGGCTGGGCACGTTCAAGCCGGTTCCTTCGCGCATCAACTTCGCCCCGCACTGAGCTGGACGCCAACCACCATGAAAAAAATCATCTCCGCGGCGCTTGTTGCCCTGTTTGTGTCGTTCAGCTCAGGCGCTTTTGCCGTTGAAGGCGGTCTGGCTTGGGACAAGGCACCCAACAAAACCAACGACATGGCAGCGCTGCAAAACGGTGCCAAGCTGTTTGTCAACTATTGCCTCAACTGCCATTCGGCCGCGTTCATGCGCTTCAACCGCCTGCAGGACATTGGCTTGACGGAAGCACAGATCAAGGAAAACCTGCTGTTTTCCACCGAAAAGGTCGGCGACACGATGAAAGTGTCGATGGACCCGAAGCAGGCCAAAGAATGGTTTGGCGGCAACCCACCTGACCTGACCGTGATCGCCCGTTCGCGTGCGGGGAGCGGTGGTTCGGGCGCCGACTACCTCTATACCTACCTGCGCACCTATTACCGCGACGACACCAAGGCAACCGGCTGGAACAACCTGGCGTTCCCCAATGTGGCGATGCCGCATGTGCTGTGGGAGCTGCAGGGCGAGCGCAAGCCGGTGTATGCCAGCCATGAAGAAGGCGGCCACAAGGTGCAGGTGTTCAAGGGCTGGCAGCAGGTCACGCCCGGCAGCATGACACCGCTGCAGTACGACCAGGCCATGGGCGACCTGGTGGGCTATCTGCAATGGATGAGCGAGCCGGCGCAAAATACGCGGGTGCGCGTCGGCATCTGGGTGCTGCTTTTTCTTCTTATCCTGACCTTTGCCGCATGGCGCCTGAACGCGGCGTTCTGGAAGAACGTCAAGTAATTTTCTCGCCAGCCAAGGTGCGTTGCCGCACATTGGCGTCCTCGAGTGGCAGGTTTCAGGTTTTCAGCCCTGACCTCCACTTTTTCGTTTTCAGGAGTTCCGAATCATGATGGTCCTTTATTCAGGCACGACCTGCCCCTTTTCTCACCGCTGCCGTTTTGTGCTGTTTGAAAAAGGCATGGATTTCGAAATCCGCGATGTCGATCTGTACAACAAGCCGGAAGACATCAATGTAATGAACCCGTATGGTCAAGTCCCGATCCTGGTCGAGCGTGACCTGATCCTGTACGAATCGAACATCATCAACGAATATATCGACGAGCGCTTCCCGCACCCGCAATTGATGCCCGGCGACCCGGTGGATCGCGCACGCGTGCGCCTGTTTCTGCTGAACTTCGAAAAAGAGCTGTTCGTGCATGTCAACATGCTCGAATCGCGTGCCTCAAAGGGCAACGAGAAAGCGCTTGAAAAAGCCCGCTCGCATATTCGCGACCGCCTGACCCAGCTCGCGCCGATCTTTCTAAAAAACAAATTCATGCTGGGCGACAATTTTTCGATGCTCGACGTGGCGATCGCACCGTTGCTGTGGCGCCTCGACTATTACGATATCGACCTGTCGAAGAATGCGGCGCCGCTGCTGAAGTACGCCGAGCGCATTTTTTCGCGCCCGGCCTACATTGAAGCGCTGACGCCCTCCGAGAAAGTCATGCGCAAGTAATATGGCCCCCACGCTTGTCGCTTCGCGTACTGCGCTGCCCCCCGAGGGGGCCGCTGCGCCTGCGGCCCGGCAGAGCCGGTTCCGCGGCCCCTGCTTGAAGCGGCGGGGCCTCACGCTTGGGGCTTCGTCTATCGCATTGATCCGTATTTCACGTGGCTGATTTCATGAACGCGCCCGACTCCTCATCTACCCGCCCCTATCTGATCCGGGCGTTGTACGAGTGGTGCACTGACAACGGGCTGACGCCTTACGTGGCGGTGTCGGTAGACGAGACAGTCCAGGTGCCGCGCGAGTATGTGAAAAACAACGAGATCGTGCTCAATATCAGCTTTGACGCGACTTCATCGCTGAAGCTGGGCAACGACTTCATTGAGTTCAAGGCCCGCTTTGCCGGCAGTGCCCGGGAAATCATGGTTCCCATCACGCATGTGATTGCCATTTACGCTCGTGAAAACGGGCAGGGCATGGCATTTCCAATGTCGGCTTCGCCAGCGAGCATGGCAGGGCCATCGGAAGCCGGTGAGCCAGCGTCTGAGAAGCCCGAATCGCTGCCGCTGGGGTTGCCCGCGCCGAATGTGTCTGCGGCTGCACAGCGGCACGCCGACGGTACGGACAGCAAGATCATGCAGCTCGTGCCCGAGAGCCACCACACTTCGGACGGCAATGACCGTACCGATCCCCCTGATCCGCCGTCGTCACCACCGCGTTCGCGGCCACCGCCATTGAAACGGGTGAAGTGAGCGTTTCACGCAAACGGGTCAAGTAAAATAGTATTCGCGCCGCTTTAGCTCAGTTGGTAGAGCAACCGCCTTGTAAGCGGTAGGTCGTCAGTTCGATTCCGACAAGCGGCACCATTTATCCGAAAAAACGTGCGCTAGCCCACGTTTTTATTGCGCAGGTAGCTATTAATTCCATAGCGACTACGCCAATACCCATGTTTTCCAGCGGTGCGCAAGTTGCGCCGCAACGTAGCCCACGTGTACGTATTTAGTACTTTTTGGCTATTAGTATCTTCAAGCGAATTGAGTTAACCTTCCAGCCGTTGGCCAGCAGGCGCCCCTCGAGCAGGGGGAGAAGCTGTCTTATTTTTGCGGCGGCGGCGTTGCTGCTGACCAGCAGGCACCAGTTTTTTTCGTCAATCGGGCCTGCTTTGACGGCTGACCGGAGCGCCTCGGGAATCAACGGTTCGATGGCTTTGAGTCTATCGCTGGACTCGCGGCCAAGTTTGGCCAGATGGGCCAAGGTCGGCGCGTTCTGAGCTGCATCGTGCGCTGAAACGGTGCCTTGCAGAAGTTTGTTTGTGCTCACATTGAACCAGACGGCAGGTCTTTTTTATGGAACGGCACAGGTGAAAGCCTGTGCTCTAAGAGAGGTAGATAGTGCACCTGATTATCACGGACGCCTGGCTGGCCAATAGCCGCGCCATCTATTTAAGCGGGACCAAGCTGGTCGTGGCTGGCTTCGTGGCGGCGCTGGCCCTGATGCTGGTGGCCGCGGGGCTTTATCACTGGGTGTTTCTCAAAGGCGCCCGTGAAGGCTGGCCGGTGGTCGGCTCGCTGGTCAAACTGGTCGTCAAGGACGAATCAGCCCAGCGTGAACGCTTCATGCGTGAGAACCTCGACATGATGGCCAAGCGGCTGGGTGAAATGCAGGCCAAGGTCATGCAACTGGAGTCACTCGGCGAGCGGGTGTCCGGCCTGGCCGGCGTCAATCCGGCTGACATCAAAGTGGCTCCCGGCCGCGGTGGCGTCCTCGTCTCCGGTCACTCGCTGACCATGGAAGAACTTCAGTCCACACTCGCAGAACTGGACAAACTGACCGACCAGCGGGTCGACCTGATGACCGTCATGGAGTCGCGTCTGTTCGACCAGAAAATCAAAAACATGATGGTGCCGACGCAGGAGCCTGTGTTGGGCGGCAATCTGGGGTCAGCTTTCGGTTGGCGCATTGACCCGCTGAACGGCCGGTCAGCGCTGCATACGGGGCTGGACTTCGCGGCAGACACCGGAACTCCTATCCATGCGGCGGCAGGCGGAGTCGTCGTCACCCAGGAAGTTCACCCCGGTTACGGCAATCTGGTGGAAGTCGATCATGGCAACGACTTGGTCACGCGCTACGCGCACGCGTCCCGGGTGATGGTGAAAAAAGGCGATCTGGTCCGGCGCGGTCAGGTTATCGCTGAAGTAGGTACCACCGGCCGGTCGACCGGCCCGCACCTGCATTTCGAGGTGCTGGTGCAAGGCGTCTACCAGGACCCGAAGAAGTTCCTTGATGCAGGCAAGCAACTGCCCAAGCTGGCGGCGGCCACATCTGCCCGGTCAGCCGCTCGCGCCCGCTAGCACCCAGCGGGACCTGGAAATCGACTTGGGCCCGACAGGCGCCTGGTCGCTCCGGCAGCGTTAAACTCAGAGGTTTGGCACAGTTGAACTAACTGTCTGTGCCCATACCTAGGTTACGACTCAAATTTAAGGATTCTGGCCGCGTTGCCCGCTCAAGAGAGCAGGCAAGGCGGCCTCGCATTTATGGCTTCCAACATCCTGACCAAACTTTTCGGCAGTCGCAATGACAGGCTTCTCAAAACCTACCGCAAGACCATTGACCGGATCAATGGGCTGGAAAAGCAGTACGAGTCGCTGAGCGACGACGAACTGCGAGCCAAAACCCAGGCTTTCAAAGAGCGTGTAGCGGGCGGTGAAGCCCTCGATGACGTGCTGGCAGAAGCTTTTGCTGTCGTTCGCGAAGGCAGCAAGCGCGTGATGAAGATGCGCCATTTCGATGTGCAGTTGCTGGGCGGCATGGCGCTGCATAACGGCAAGATTTCCGAGATGGGCACCGGCGAAGGCAAGACACTGACGGCGACGCTGCCGGTGTACCTCAATGCGCTGACCGGCAAAGGCGTGCATGTGGTGACGGTCAATGACTACCTCGCCAGCCGTGATGCGCGCTGGATGGGCAAGCTCTATAACTTTCTCGGCTTGAGCGTCGGCATCAATTTGCCGAACATGTCGCGGGAAGAAAAGCAGGAAGCCTACCGCTCCGACATCACCTACGGCACCAACAACGAGTTCGGTTTTGACTACCTGCGCGACAACATGGACTATGAAGTGACAGACCGCGTGCAGCGCGGCCTGAACTACGCCATCGTCGACGAGGTTGATTCGATTCTGATCGACGAGGCGCGCACGCCGCTCATCATCAGCGGCCAGGCCGAAGACCACACCGAGATGTACCTGGCGATGAACAAGGTCGTGCCACTGCTGACGAAGCAGGAAGGCGAAGCCGACCCGCGCACCGGCGAGGGTGTGACCAAGCCAGGCGACTACACCATCGACGAGAAAACCCGCCAGGTATTTTTGACCGAGCAGGGCCACGAAAGCGCTGAGGCCATTTTGTTCAAGCTGGGCCTGATTCCCGAAGGCGCGACGCTGTATGACCCAGCCAACATTTCGTTGATGCATCACCTGTACGCGGCGCTGCGCGGCAACCTGCTGTATCACCGCGACCAGCACTATGTGGTCCAAGATGGCGAGGTCATCATCGTTGACGAGTTCACCGGCCGCCTGATGTCGGGCCGCCGCTGGAGTGATGGCCTGCACCAGGCTGTCGAAGCGAAAGAGGGCGTGCAGATTCAGGCCGAAAACCAGACGCTGGCCTCCATCACGTTCCAGAACTACTTCCGCCTGTACGGCAAGCTGGCTGGCATGACGGGTACGGCCGATACCGAGGCCTACGAGTTCTCGGAAATCTACGGTCTGGAAACCACGGTGATTCCGCCGAACCGCGTCAGCAAGCGCGAAGACCAGCTCGATCGCGTCTACAAAACCACGCGCGAAAAGTACGAAGCTGCCATCAAGGACATTCGCGAATGCTACGAGCGCGGCCAGCCCGTGCTGGTGGGCACCACGTCGATCGAAAATTCCGAAATCATCGACCAGCTGCTGGAAAAAGAAAAGCTGCCGCACCAGGTCCTCAATGCCAAGCAGCATGCACGCGAAGCCGATATCGTGGCGCAGGCCGGCCGGCCGCAGATGATCACGATTGCCACCAACATGGCGGGCCGCGGCACCGACATCGTGCTGGGCGGCAACGTCGAAAAGCTGGTCGAAGCCGTCGAAGCCGATGAAGCGCTGGACGATGCCGCAAAGGCGGCCGAGATCACCCGATTGCGCGCCAAGTGGGCCGAAGAGCATGAGCAGGTCAAGACGCTGGGCGGCTTGCGCATCATCGCCACCGAGCGGCATGAATCGCGCCGCATCGACAACCAGCTGCGCGGCCGTTCGGGCCGTCAGGGCGACAACGGTTCGTCGCGCTTTTACCTGAGCCTCGACGACCCGCTGATGCGAATTTTCGCTGGCGACCGCGTGCGCTCCATCATGGAGCGGCTGAAGATGCCCGATGGCGAGGCGATTGAAGCCGGCATCGTGACGCGCAGCATCGAATCGGCGCAGCGCAAGGTCGAGGCCCGCAACTTCGACATGAGGAAGCAACTGCTTGAATACGACGACGTCGCCAATGACCAGCGCAAGGTGATCTACCAGCAGCGCAACGACATCATGGACGCCAGCAGTTTGTCGGAGCAGATCAAGTCGCTGCGTGAAGGCTGTTTCACGGACCTGGTGCGCCAGTACGTGCCCGCTGAAAGCGTCGAGGAGCAGTGGGATATCGCGGCGCTGGAGACGGTGCTGCGTGACGAGTGGCAGATGGACGTGCCCCTGAAAAGCGAGCTTGAAACCGCTACGGCCATCACCGACGACGACGTGCTCGAAAAAGTCATCGCCGCAGCGAACACCGCTTTTGACCAGAAGGTTGAGGCCATCGGCGAAGAGAACTTCACCCAGTTTGAACGCATCGTGCTGCTGCAAAGCATTGACACCCATTGGCGCGAACACCTGAGCGCGCTCGACTATTTGCGCCAGGGGATTCACCTGCGCGGCTATGCGCAGAAGCAGCCGAAGCAGGAATACAAGCGCGAAGCGTTTGAGCTCTTCGGACAATTGCTCGACAGCGTGAAAAACGAAGTCACCAAGATTTTGATGACGGTGAAAATCCAGTCGGGCGAGCAGCTTGAACAAGCCGCCGAGGAAATGGAAAACCGGGCCGAGAACATTGCCAACGTGACCTACACGGCGCCGACGGAAACCGGCGGCATTGAGACCACGGTGGACGAGCAGTCGCAGCGACGCCCTGAAGGCGCGATGACGGCGGTGGCTGCAGCGGCCGCCGGTATGGCGCGCGTTGGCCGCAACGACCCGTGCCCTTGCGGTTCGGGTAAAAAATTCAAGCTCTGCCACGGCCGCCTGACCTGATTGTTGATTCAAGCAAGCCGAACAAGCCACCTCGCCACGCCCGTGGTTTTCTGGAGTCGAGAACATGCCCGTCAATCTGGTTGCCACGCCCGCTGCTGATCTTCACCCGGTTCCGGGCGCACGCTGGGGCATCACCGAGGCCGGCATACGCAAGGCCAACCGCAAAGACCTGGCCGTGCTGCTGCTCGACGAAGGCGCGTCAGTCGGCGCGGTCTTCACGCAGAATCGTTTTTGCGCTGCACCGGTGCAGGTCTGCCGGGAACATCTGGCAAAAAACGCCGGCCAAAGCCTGGGCATTCGTGCAATGCTCATCAACACCGGCAACGCCAACGCCGGCACCGGCGCCGATGGCCTGAGCCGCGCGCTGTCCAGCTGCATTGCGCTGGCGCGCGAACTCAATCTGGCACCTGAACAGGTGCTGCCGTTTTCAACCGGCGTGATCATGGAGCCGCTGCCGCATGACCGCATTGCGGCCGGTCTGCCGGCTGCGCTGGCCGATGCGAAAGCCGACAACTGGGCCAACGCTGCTGAAGCCATCATGACCACCGACACCGTGGCCAAGGCGTTCTCGACCCGCATCACGCTGGGGGGTGCGCCCGTCACGATCACCGGCATCAGCAAAGGCGCTGGCATGATTCGCCCGAACATGGCGACCATGCTCGGCTTCATGGCGACCGATGCCTGCGTGTCGCAGGCGCTGATGTCGCAGCTCGCGACCGAACTGGCCGAGGGCTCTTTTAACCGCGTGACGGTCGATGGCGACACTTCCACCAACGACTCCTTTGTCGTCATCGCCACGAACAAGGCCTCCCATGCGCCCGTCACGTCGCTGGGCAGCGAAGACGGCAGAAAATTGCGCGGTGCCATGATGGGCATTGCACGCCAGCTCGCGCAGGCCATCGTGCGCGACGGCGAGGGCGCAACCAAGTTCATCACCATCAAGGTCGAGGGCGGAAAAACCGCCGAGGAATGCCGCAAGGTCGCCTACGCGATTGCGCATTCGCCGCTGGTGAAAACCGCCTTTTTTGCCAGCGACCCCAACCTCGGCCGCATCCTGGCCGCAGTCGGGTACGCTGGCATCGATGACCTTGACCAGACCCGGATCGACATGTACCTGGACGATGTGCTGGTCGCCAAAAACGGCGGTCGGCATAGTGACTATCTGGAGGCCGACGGCCAGCGCGTGATGAAGCAAAGCGAAATCACCGTGCGCGTGGTGCTGGGTCGTGGCCAGGCGACGGACACGGTCTGGACTTGTGATTTGTCGTACGACTACGTGAAAATCAACGCCGACTACCGCAGCTAACCCAATCTGGATTTTTTGATACACCCGCATGAACGAGCAATTCCAAAGTCTTCTGGCCCGCGTCGAGTCGCTCGTCACGCGCATCGAGTCCGTGTTGCCGCAGCCGCTGTCAGCACCCGACTGGACGGCGTCCGTGGCCTACCGTTATCGCAAGCGCTCTTCCGGCCATGGCGCGCTGGAGCCCGTACGCCACATCGGCACCATGGCCCTGACGGATCTGAAAGAAATCGACGAACAGAAAGAAAAAATCCGCCGCAACACCGAGCAGTTCGTGAGCGGCAAGCCAGCCAACAACGTGCTGCTGACGGGTTCGCGCGGCACCGGAAAATCGTCGCTGATCAAGGCCTGCCTGAACGAATATTCGGCGCGCGGTTTGCGGTTGATCGAAGTCGACAAGGCTGATCTGGTCGACCTGCCCGACATCGTGGATGTGGTGGGCGATTGCCCTGAAAAATTCATCGTCTTTTGCGATGACCTGAGTTTTGAAGAAGGCGAGCCCGGCTACAAGGCGCTTAAATCGATTCTCGACGGATCGGTGTCGGCCGCGTCACCCAACGTGCTGATTTACGCGACCAGCAACCGCCGCCATCTGCTGCCCGAGTACATGACGGAAAACCTCACCTACACCCACACTGAAGACGGTGAAGTGCATCCGGGTGAAGTCGTTGAAGAGAAAATTTCGCTGTCTGAACGCTTCGGCCTGTGGGTCAGTTTTTACCCCTTTAGCCAGGAGGAATACCTGACGATCGTCGCGCAATGGCTGTCGTCTTTTGGTGTCGATGCGCAGGCGATTGCCGCGGCGCGGCCGGCGTCGCTGGTGTGGGCGCTGGAACGCGGGTCGCGTAGTGGCCGCGTCGCCTATCAATTCGCACGCGACTACGCTGGAAACAGTTGAGCCCCCACGATCGTTCGCTTCGCGTAACTTCCTACCCCCCCCGAGGGGACCGCTGCGCCTGCGGCCCGGCAAAGCCGCATCCGTGGCCCCTGCTGGAAAGGGAAGTACCTTCAGTCGCTCAATGCTTGTGTTTTTTACTCCTTCCACTTCCGGACGAGCGCAGGTACGGGCTCACCGCGCGCATCGTCTGAGTCCGGCGGGAGCAAATTCGGGCTCGCGCTCCACCCCTAAACCATGACCAAGCCAGTGCTCATCGCTGACGGCGACAGACCCAGGGATGGCATTGAGCGCGGTCAGGACCGCAAACTTGTCGAAGTCGCCGTCGGCATCCTGATCCGCCCCGATGGCGATTTCCTCCTCACATCCCGCCCGCCGGGCAAGGTTTACGAAGGCTACTGGGAATTTCCGGGCGGTAAGCTGGAGCGGGGCGAAACCGTCGAGCAGGCGCTGTGCCGTGAACTGCAGGAAGAGATCGGCATCACCATCGCGGTGGCCGCCGTGCAGCGGTGGAAAGTCGAAACGGTGGACTATCCGCACGCGCTGGTGCGGCTTCATTTCTGCAAGGTCTTCGACTGGTCGGGCGAGTTGCACATGCATGAAGGCCAGACCTTCGCGTGGCAGCGGCTGCCGGTCACGGTGATGCCGGTTTTGCCCGGCACGCTGCCGGTGCTGGCCTGGTTTGCTGAAGAGCGTGGTTTTACCGGAAAAGCCGTGGTTTCAGAGTGAAATAGGGCTGTAGCCCAGGAATTACCTGTGCGAACAGCTACTCTATTGATAGCGCGTGGTGTGCACGAGCGTCAATCCACAGATGCAAATTTTCCCAATCAACTCGTGCGCAGCCCCGAAAAATCCGTCCAGCACGCACGCTCGAAATCGTAGAGCTTGCAGCGTCGCGCGGTCTGGAAATACCAGGCCCATGAAAAGCGCTGGATGATGATTTTCCCCGGCAACTTTTCTTCCAGCAGCGTCTGCGCTTTTTTCAAACGGTACAGCGGCACGCTCATGTCGACGTGGTGCGCCGTGTGTTCCATGATGTGATGCAGCGCCGCGCCAATGCCCTTACCAAACTTCAGGTGAACGGTGGTTGACACAAACGGGCTGGCCGCCGACCAGTCCTTTTTGTTGTCATACCAGTCCACGCGGGTGTGCGTGTGGTGCACATAGACCACGAAGCCGATCAGCGCCTTCCAGAAAAACAGCGGCAACGCGAACGCGACGAAGAGCAGCCACAGCGCCGACTGACCTGTGGCAAAAGCCGCCGCCACCAAGGAAGCGATCCACACCACGGCGACGCCAGTGACCAGCAGGCAGTCAGCGGTGAAGACCTTTCGCGCCGTCGGCATCAAGGCCTTCGACGGGAAATACATGCGCTTCCACCAGATCTCCACCCCGTAATACAGCCACGGCGCCCAGCCGCTGCGGTAAATCTTCTCCAGGCGCTTGCGCCACGCGGGCAGGGCTTCATACGCCTGAAGCGAATACGGCTGCCAGACAAAGTCAAAGTCTTTCAGATTCGTATAACCGTGATGAACGACGTTGTGGCCCACGTCCCACAGGCTGTACGGCGTCAGCGACGGCATGAACACCAGCCGCCCCAGCCACCGGTTCAGCCGGCGGTGACGCGTCAGGCTCTGGTGGCAGGCGTCGTGGCCCAGAATGAACAGCCGCCCGATCACCAGCCCGGTGAACATCGCAGCCAGCATTTGCAGGAAGGGATTGCTCAGCAGCACGGTCGCGCTGATCGCCGCAGCGAACAGCAGCAGGTCCAGCGCCACCAGAAACACCGCATAAGTCGTGTTCTTTTTGACGATGGGTTCCAGCCACGAACGGATGACTTTGCGGTGCGGAATCAGGTCAGGTTGATCGGCGGTTAGCGCCTTTGAAGTCAGAGTGGCTGCAGGAGGGGCGAGGGGAGCGCGTGGGTACACGGCGGGCGATAGGGTCATGCGGTCAAGCTTAAGGAGTTGCGGCGGCTGCGTGTTGATGCATGTCAAGCATCTGGCTGCGAAGGGGGTGCTGGAATGGCCGGTGCAGATGGGGTTGATGATTGAATAAGGCTCCAGCCCAGGTGGAACGTGCGCCAGAGGCTATTGAAACGATAGCAAGTAAAGCGCGCTACAGCATGGGGCAATTGGCCCTTCAGAAGCACAAATGTCGCTGGCCCGAGTGGACAAATCGTGTTGTCCCGGCTCGGCGGGGGGGCGTCAGCCTAAAGCCCATGGCACCGTGGCGACAATAATATGTACTGTACAAATAAACAGTATTTTTGCTAAAATCAAAGCTCAAACTGACAGGCGGCGGACAGGTCATGAATGGCGATTTGCCCAACGCTCTCCAAACCAGGCGGGGCATTTATGGGCACTCCTCTTTCGTCAAATCGCCGGCCCGCGCAGGCCGGGCCTCCCAGCGTGGCCAACGCGGTTTTGCTGCCGCAGGATCTGGCGAGGCGCATTCAGGTCATTCGCGGCCAGCGGGTGCTGCTGGATGCCGATCTGGCGCGGCTGTATGAGGTGGAGACCAAGCGGTTTAACGAGCAGATCCGGCGCAACCCCGCGCGTTTTCCGCCTGATTTCATGTTCAGCCTGACGCCGCAGGAGTTCGCGGGTTTGAGGTCGCAGATTGCGACCTCAAACCGGGGTGGGCGCCGCTATCTGCCGATGGTGTTCACCGAGCACGGCGCCATCATGGCGGCCAGCGTGCTCAATTCGGAGCGCGCCGTCGAGATGAGTGTTTTCGTCGTGCGGGCGTTCGTGCAGTTGCGGGAAGCGCTGGTGGAGGGCAATGCGTTGGCCGACAAACTCGCGGCGCTGGAAAAGCGCGTCACGCAGCATGACCAGTCCCTGTCCGATCTGATTGAAGCGATTCGCGCGCTGATGGCGCAGCCGAAAAGCGCGAACCGGCCGATCGGTTTCACGGCGGACCTGGGGCTGAAAAAGATTGAAAACATGGAGCAGGCCGACGCATCCAGGAAGCCGGGCAAGTCTGACAAGCGCTAGCATTTTAATAGCTGCTAGCGCAGGAAATCTCTGGGCTACAAGGCTATTTGACTTAAATTTCGTCAAAAATATGGCATTTTGCGGCTGTAGAGCGACGGTTTGCGAGAACCATGTATCAAGTCAGCCGCCAGCCCAGGTGTTGCCTGCGCCAGCAGCTATGAAAAATATAGCGATTGCCCGGCAACCCGAAGCCATCCGCCCCCGACTCACCCGCGCGGCGCCGCCAGCTTCACCACCTCAGCCACGCTACCCGCTTGCCCCATCGCCCAGCACGCCTTGATCAACTCGCTGGTCTGCGCGGCGCCCAGAATCGGATCGGACAAACCGCAGAATTTCGCTTCGAGGTTCGCGTCTGTCATCGGGTTTTGCAGCGAACCGATCGCGTGTTCGACGAATACGTGCACGCGCCGGCCGTCTTTCAGCACGGCGGTCACGTCCACGCTGGCTTCAGCGATTGAATCGTCAACGGTGGCGACCACTTTGCGGCGCAGCGCCACCATGTCTTCGCGCGTCACGACCTCGTCCGAAAACTCGTCTTCGGCGGCATAGCCGAGCGTCAGGCCGGCGGCACAGCCGTGGTACACGCTGAATTTCGCCTGCAGGCCGTCTTGCGGCTCCTTCTTGCCCGTCAGTTCCAGCACCAGCGAATGCACCTTCAGCTCGATGCGTTCGACCTGATCGGGCGTCACACCCTGGGCCCGCAACTGTGCGCAGGCGTCGATGCTGGGGTGAATCACGATGCCGCAGGCGAACGGTTTGTAGGTGTTGAACGAAATCTCGAAGCGCTGACCCAGTTCGCCGGTAATTTCATTCCAGTCGTTCTTGGTCGACACAGTCTGCATCATGCCGCGCGGGGCTTCCAGCGCCTTCGGGCTGGCCGTGAAGCCCTTGCTGGCCAGCAGCGCCGACATCAGCCCCGCACGCGCCGCGCCGCCGGGGTGAAAGGGCTTGGTCATGGTGCCGAATTGTTCGCGCATGCCGACCGGTTGCGATGCGGAAATGCCGAGTGCCATCGCGGTTTTTTCCACATCGAGCTTGAGCAGGCGCGCGCACGCAGCGGCGGCGCCCAGCGTGCCGGTCGAGCCGGTGATGTGCCAGCCGCGGTCGTAATGGTCGGGGTACATCGCGTTGCCGACGCGGCACGACACGTCGATGCCGATGACCAGCGCGTCGATCAGCTCGCGGCCCGTGGCGTTGGTGTGTTCGGCCAGCGCGAGCACGGCGGACGCGACCGGACCAGCCGGGTGAATGATGGTCTTGAGATGCGTGTCGTCGAAGTCGAAGGTGTGCGAAGTGATGCCGTTGACCAGCGCCGCGCTGCCCATGTCAACCTTGTCCTTGCGGCCCAGCACGCTGGCCTGTGCGGCGGGTTGCAACATCGCCACGGCGGCCAGCGCGGCATCGGCCGCCTCATGCTGCGCGGCACCCACGGCGCAACCCAGCCAGTTCATGAAAGTGCGGTGCGCTTCGTGGTCCACCGCATCGCTCCAGCCTCTGGATGGATGCGTGGCGACAAACTTCGCCAGAATTTGCGTGACGGGCGGAGCGTTGTGGTCGGCGGCGACCTGGGTATTGCGGGCCATGAATATTTTCCGGCAAGTGAGCTTGCCTGTTGGTGGGTTAAAAGTTGAAGGATGCGAACAATCAGGCGCTATTAAATTTGTAGCTGCTCGCGCATGTATTACCTGGGCTAGAGGCCGATTTGGTTTGAAAAGTGACGCTGATCAGCTGTCCAGCTCGATCTTGCGTTCCTTGGCCAGCTTGGTCCAGCGGGCGATGTCGGTCCTGATAAACGCAGCGAATTGTTCCGGCGACATGATGATCGGCTCGATCGCTTCAACCGACAATTTCTCACGCAGATCAGGCGCCTTCAAAATCACAGCCAGTGACTCGTTGAGCTGCTTCACAATCGGCGCCGGCATGCCCGCCGGGCCTACCACGCCATACCACTGCTGCGCATCAAAGCCCTTGAAGCCCGATTCATCGAGCGTCGGCAAGTCCTTGAACTGCGGGTGCCGCACCAGACCCGTCACCGTCAGCGGGCGCACGCGGCCCGAGCGGATATGCGGCACGGCAGCTGCCAGGCCGGGGAACATGGCCTGCGTCTGCCCGCCGATCAAATCGGTGAACGCCGGCGCCACGCCGCGGTACGGAATATGCACCATGAACGAGTTGATCTGCTGCTTGAACAGCTCCATGGTCAGGTGCGTCAGCGAGCCCTGACCGGCCGAGCCGTAGCTGATGCGGCCCGGGTTTTTCTTCACGTAGTCGACGAATTCCTGCACCGTTTTAACCGGCAGCGCGGCGTTCACCACCAGCACATTCGGCGTCGCGCCAATCATGCCGATGGCGGTGAAATCTTTCACCGCGTCGTAAGGCAGCTTGCGCGTGGCCGGGCTGGTGCCGTGCGTGGCCACGTAGCCCTGCATCAGCGTGTAGCCATCGGGTGCGGCGCGGGCTGTGGCCTGGCTGGCGATCACACCGCCGCCGCCGCCCTGGTTGTCAACGATGAAGCTTTGTTTGAGCAGGTTGCCCCAGCGCTCGGTCACGGTGCGGCCCACCATGTCACTGCCGCCGCCGGCGGACACCGGCACGATGTAGCGAATCGGTTTGGCAGGGTAGGCGGTTTGCGCCGAGGCCACCGTGATCAGTCCGGGGGCGTAAATAAGGGCAGGAGCGACCTGCAGCAGGGTGCGACGTTTCAAGGATTTGTCTCCGGTTTTTTAAAACTTGCGGACCGGCCCGTGATGCCATGCCCCAACCAGAGAGATTTTACGCAGTGCCCTGTAATCGCAACACCGTGTTATCGCGTATCACCGAGGTGATTTCAGCGCTGGCGCCCGTCGTCGTCGGCGCGGCGCCCGTCGTCAATCTCACGCACTTCGACATCCACCACGTCGGGCGTGGGCGCGCGCTGTGCTTGCGGTCGGCGCCCCGGCGCAGCCCACACGCCGTCGGCCGCTGACTGCCGGTATTGGCGCAACTGGCTGAAGACCACAGCCACTGCGGGTTTGCGGCCCGTAATCAAAAACCGGATCGAGGCAAATAGGAGGTACACCAAACCCGCCGCCAGCAGGCTGACGGCAAAGACGGCTGCTATTACAGCAAGGAACAGCTTGATGAAGAGACTGAAGATCAGGCTGAAAAACTGGTTCAAGTAATCCCCGATGGAACGTTGAGCGGTAGATGACACGTGGAAGACCTTGCGGAAAGCGGTTGAACCGCGCAGTTCAGGCCGCTACAGTGCTTTTCAAGGCAACCGGGAAGCCGTTGCCACAGCTTTACATGGCGTGTTCCATGAGAAGTCGACTTACCAGCGCACACCCAGCTTGCCAAAAAGCTTGGACAACACAAACAGCGGCCCCACCCACAAATACTGCAAGTCCTCGAAAAAAGAAGGTTTCTTGCCTTCGATCTTGTGGCCGATGAACTGCAGCACCCAGGCGCCGACAAAAATCGCAATCGACACCGGCAGCACTTGCGACTCCATGGCGAAAACCACAGCCAGCATCGCCGCTGAAAACAGCGCCATGCTGGCAAAAAACACCATCGACAGCCGCGCGTAGTAAACCAGGCTGGCCACCAGAAAAGCATAGGCCACATACGGATGCAGCGCAAACAGCATGCCCAGCAGACTGAGCGCAATCAGCGGGATGGCGATGAAGTGAATGACTTCGTTGCGCGGGTTCTGGTGGTTTTCGCGGTAATGCGCCAGCAACTGGTCGACGCGGCGGGGGCCGGTTGCATCGCCCGGCGCGTGGTTGGTGGTGGCGGTCATGGGTGGCTCCGGTTTGGAAACGATACAAACTTTAAACCCTTGATGCACAAAGGCAATCCGGGCGAACCTTCAAGCCAGCAGCGCCTGCGCAAATTCCCGCGCGTTGAAAGTTTCCAGGTCTTCCAGCTTTTCACCGACGCCGATGAAATACACCGGCACGGGTTTCAAATCAGGTTTCGCTGCCTGCCGCTCGCGCGCCCACAGCGCGATGGCTGCCAGCACACCGCCCTTGGCCGTGCCATCGAGTTTGGTGACGATCAGGCCGGTGAGCTGCAGTGCGTCGTCGAAAGACTTGACCTGACTCAGCGCGTTCTGGCCGGTGTTGCCATCTATGACCAACAAGACCTCGTGCGGCGCTGTGGCATCGGCTTTCTGCACCACCCGCTTCATCTTGCGCAGTTCTTCCATCAGGTGCAGTTGCGTCGGCAATCGGCCGGCCGTGTCGACCAGCACCACGTCCTTGCCGCGCGCCTTGCCGGCGCTCACCGCGTCAAAACTGACAGCAGCGGGGTCGCCACCGGCCTGGCTGACGATCTCGACCGTGTTGCGGTCGGCCCAGACCGCCAGCTGCTCTTTGGCCGCGGCGCGGAAGGTGTCGGCGGCAGCCAGCAGCACGGTCGCTCCTTCGTTGGCCAGATGCGCCGTCAGCTTGCCGATCGACGTGGTCTTGCCTGCGCCGTTCACGCCGGCGACCATGATCACGGTGGGTTTGAATTCGCCGATGACCAGCGCTTTTTCAAGCGGTTTGAGCAACAGCGCCAGCGATTCGACCAGCGCGTTTTTCACCGCCACCGGATGCGTCATGCCGCCTTCCTTTACCCGGCGTTTCACGTCAGCCAGCAGGTGCTCGGTGGCTTTCACGCCGGTGTCGGCCATCAGCAGCGCGGTTTCCAGGTCTTCATAGAGCTGGTCGTCGATCTGGCCGCCCGTGAACACGGTGGAAATGCTGGAGCCGGTCTTGCGCAGGCCGGCCTGCAACTTGCTGAGCCAGCGCTGGCGCTCGGCAGGAACCGCGCCGGGCTCGGGGATGGCAATCGGCGTGACCAGGGCCGAGCCGATCATGCTGCCACCGGCTAACGGTGGCGCTAAGGCTGGCGCGGCCGTGGGTGCGGGTGCGGCGGGTGCGCTGGGGGCGGCTGGCGGCGTGTCAGCAACTGGCGGAGCAGGAGGTGGGGATTTTTTCTTGAAAAAACTGAACATTGGGTATGCTTTGGAGTCGCACCATTCTATGAAACACCCGAGGCAAGCCCCTTGACTCTTCCGATTTCACCTATTTCACCTTTGACCTGGTCCTTCACCCGGTTTTCGCCCTTCACCTTCAAACGCAATCTGTCAGCCCTGGCATTCGCCGCCTGCCTGGGCAGCACCGCGGCGCAAGCACAGGCGCCGGCACCGGTCGAGCAGTTCACGCTGGCCAACGGCATGACGGTGATCATCAAGCCCGACAAGCGCGCGCCGACGGTGGCGCACATGCTGTGGGTACGCGTGGGTTCGATGGACGAAGTCGACGGCACATCCGGCGTGGCGCACGCGCTGGAGCACATGCTGTTCAAGGGCACGCCGACCGTCAAACCCGGTGAATTTTCGCGTCGCGTGGCCGCGCTGGGCGGGCGCGAAAACGCCTTCACCAGCCGCGACAGCACCGGTTATTACCAGCAGATTCCAGCCAGCAGACTTGAAGATGTGATGAAGCTCGAGGCCGACCGCTTCGCCAACAACCAGTGGGCCGACGACGAATTCAAGCGCGAGATCGAGGTGGTGAAGGAAGAACGCCGTTCGCGCACCGAAGAGTCGCCCCGCGCGCTGATGTACGAGCAGGCCACGGCAATGATGTTCACCGCGTCGCCGTATCGCCGCCCCATCGTCGGCTGGATGAGCGACCTTGACGCGATGACACCCAACGACCTGCGCGACTTTTACAAGCGCTGGTACGTGCCCGGCAACGCGGCGGTGGTGATTGCCGGCGACGTTGACGTGGCGCAGGCCAAAAAGCTGGCCGAAAAATACTATGGCCCGATCGCGGCGCGGCCCGTGCCCGTGCGCAAGCCGCGTCTGGAGCCCGATCAGACGGGCTTGCGGCAACTCGATTTCAAGGGCCAGGCCAGCCAGGCTTATGTCGGCATGTCGTTCAAGGTGCCGCAGTTGCTGGCGTCTGACCTGGCCGCTATCGCTGCGCCGCCGGCGCCGGGCGCGCCCGCATCCGGCAGCCGCGACGCACTGGCGTTGACGGTGCTGTCTGCCGTGCTTGACGGCTACAGCGGTGCCCGGCTTGACCGCGCGTTGTCGCAGGGCGAAGGCCGTCTGGCCGACAGTGCCGGCGCATCGAGCGCGTTGTTCGGCCGTGGCCCGCAGGTGTTCACGCTCGACGGTGTTCCGGCCGATGGAAAAACCGCGCAACAGGTCGCCGTGGCGCTCCGCCAGCAGGTCGCGCTGGTCGCCAAAAACGGCGTCAGCGAAGCCGAACTCAACCGCGTCAAAACCCAGTGGGTGGCGAGCGAAACCTACAAGCTCGACTCGGTGTTCAGCCAGGCGCGCGAGCTGGGTTCCAACTGGGTGCAGGGCATGCCGGCGGACACCAGCACCCGCGTGATTGCCGCGCTGCGCACCATCACCAGTGCCGAAGTGCAGGCGGTGGCCGCCAGATATTTTGGCGACGACCAGATGACCATGGCCACACTGCTGCCGCAACCGATTGACCCGAACCGCAAGCCGCGTACGCCGGCGGCGGGTGGCCGGCATTGATCCGATCAGCAATCAAATTTACTACTGGACAACTTTATGATTGCTATTAAAAGCATAGCTTCTTCCGCACGTATTACGGGGGCTAGAGGCATTTTCGGCTTAAGTATTGCGCTTTTTTCAGGCTTTGCAGCTGCCGCGATACCGATCCAGACCTGGACGCAGCCGGGCGGCGCGCGCGTGTTCCTGGTCGAAAGCCCGGCGATTGCGATGGTCGATATGCAAATCGATTTCGACGCCGGTGGCCGCCGTGACTCACCGGCGCAGATCGGCCTGGCCAGCGTGACGGCCAGCATGCTGGGCAAAGGTCTGCGTGCCGAAAAAGGCGATGCAGGCCTGGATGAAAATGCGTTGAGTGAAGCCTGGGCTGATCTGGGTGCGCAGTTTGGCGCCAGTGCGGGGTCTGATCGTTTGAGCTTTTCACTGCGTTCATTGACCGAGCCTGATCTGCTTGCCAAAGCCGTGGCGCTGGCGGCGCGGCAAATCGCCGAGCCCGCTTTCCCCGACGCGGTGTGGCAGCGCGAGCGGCAGAAAATCGAAGCGTCGATGAAGGAAGCCAACACCCGGCCCGCCACGCTGGCCGGCCGCGCTTACAACGAAGCGGTTTTCGGCACGCATCCCTACGGCTACGAGGCCACCGCGCAGACGCTGCAGCGCATCAGCGTGGCCGACATGCGGGCAGCGCACGCAGCCGGTGTGGTGGCGTGCCGGGCGCGCATCAGCATGGTTGGCGCCGTGACGCGCGCGCAGGCCGACGCGATGGCTACGCGACTGCTGGCGCGCCTGCCGCAACAAGCCTGCAGCGCATTGCCGCCGCTGACTGCGGTGGCCGAAGTGGCGCCGCTTTTGCAGCCGCTTGAAAAACGCATCGCGTTTGATTCAGCCCAGGCGCAGGTGCTGATGGGCCAGCCGGGTTATCGGCGCAATGACCCTGACCACTTCGCGCTGTTTGTCGGTAACTACATTCTGGGCGGCGGCGGTTTCGTCTCGCGGCTGACGACGGAAGTGCGCGAAAAACGCGGCCTGACTTACGGCGTGTCGAGCTATTTTTCACCGGGTCTGCATGCCGGCAGCTTCACGGTGGGTTTGCAGACGCGGCCCGACCAGGCCGCGCAGGCGCTGGGCGTGGTGCGCCAGGTGCTGGGTGATTTTGTGACCACCGGGCCCACGCAGGCCGAGTTGCAGGCCGCCAAAGACAACCTGATTGGCGGCTTTGCGCTGCGTATCGACAGCAACCGAAAACTGCTAGACAACATTGCCGCCATCGCCTGGAACGATTTGCCGCTGGACTACCTCGACACCTGGACCAGACAGGTGGACAAGGTCACGCTGGCCGACATCAAGGCCGCTTTTGCGCGCAAGGTGCAACCTGAGAAAATGGTGACTGTCATTCTCGGCGCCGCTCCCTGAGCGCTGCATTCAACGCCACATTTAAAGAACGCCAGTCAAGGCCCCATGAAAATTTCCCCGCCCACTTCGTCCAAGCCAGACAAGCCTGAAAAAGCAGCCCGCGCACCCGGCGTGCGCTCACCCGCGCTGCCCAAAGGCAAGCCCCACGCCAAACTGCCCGGTGAAATCCGCATCATCGGCGGCCTGTACAAACGCACCAAACTCCCGGTGCCCGACCGCCCCGGTCTGCGCCCCACGCCAGACCGCGTGCGCGAAACTTTGTTTAACTGGCTGGGCCAGGACCTGACCGGCTGGCGCTGCGCCGACGTGTTTGCCGGCACCGGCGTGCTCGGCTTTGAGGCCGCGTCACGCGGCGCCGCCGAAGTGCTGCTGTGCGAGCAAGACGCCGCACTGGTCACGCAGCTGCAGGCGCTGAAAACCCGGCTGAAATCAGATGCGGTGCGGATCGAACGCGGTGATGGGCTCAGCGCCCTGAAACGCTTGAACGCCGGCAGCATGCAGCTCGTGTTCCTCGACCCGCCGTTTGATTCGCCAGTTTTTGAGTCGGCCCTGACGGCAGCCGCCAAATCACTGGCCCCCACGGGCCTGGTGTACCTCGAAGCGCCGCGGATGTGGACAGACGAAGAACTCCAGCCGCTGGGCCTGCAAATCCACCGCAGCAGCAAGGCCGGGGCCGTGCATTTTCATCTGCTGGTCAATGCGGATGCTGCGGCGCCCACCGCCGCCGACGCGCTAGCCGCCTGAACCGCAGCGGCCCTGCCACCCTTGGGGTGATGCCTGCGCGGGGCACCCAGGGGCATAATTCCCCAATGCCCTCCACCCAGCTGACCAAGCCACGCACTGCTGTCTATTCAGGCACCTTCGACCCCTTCACGCTCGGCCACGAAGACGTGGTGCGCCGCGCCGCCGGCCTGTTTGATCATGTCATCGTTGCTGTGGCCGCCGCGCATCACAAGAAAACCGTGTTCACGCTAGACGCAAGAGTCGAGCAGGTCCGGCAAGCCACCAGCCACCTGCCGCAGGTCAAGGTGTTGCCATTCGACGGGCTCATCGTCGATTTTTGCACCGCGCACGAAGCCACAGCCATCGTGCGCGGCATTCGCAACATCACCGATTTCGACTACGAAGCCCAGATGGCCGCGATGAACCGCAAGCTGCGGCCCGAAGTTGAAACCGTATTCGTGCTGCCCGACGCACCGCTGCAATGCATCAGCAGCACGCTGGTGCGCGAGATCAGCAAGCTCGGCGGCGACGTCAGCCAGATGGTCAGCCCGCAGATTGCAGCCGCGCTTAAAGCGGCACATGCAGCAGCCGGGAAGGGCGGCTAGCCATGGCCCTGCTGATCACCGACGAGTGCATTAACTGCGACGTGTGCGAGCCCGAATGCCCGAACGAAGCGATTTACCTCGGCAAGGAAATCTACGAGATCGACCCGAAAAAATGTACCGAATGCGTCGGCCATTTCGATGAACCGCAATGCGTGCAGGTGTGTCCGGTAGCGTGTATTCCTGTCGATCCGAACAACGTCGAGAGCAAAGAAACGCTGTGGGAGAAATACCATCGGCTGCAGATGGTGATTCCGATTGTTGTGGCGCGGGATCTGTAGTATTCGTTCAGAAATTTATGCCATTCTATGTATGTCGCTGAACTAGCCCGCCGAATTTTGATGTTTCCTTTTCTTATTCACAATGACAGCCTCGAGTTCATATGAAAACTTCAATTGCCCTTATCTGCTTATTTTGCGCATTTTTAGGCTACAAGGTTTTTCAACTCGATTCTGAAGTGAAGCAACTTCAAACGAATGCGGCAATTGCGGTTCTATCCGCAGAGGCAGCAAACAACAAGATTGGCGCCATTGCGCCTTTCTTCGCTCAAGACAAAGAAGCGTTCGCGAAAGCATGGCTCGACAGTGTCAACATGCCTGGGGCAGTATTTCCCGAGGATGTTTTGGTTCCTTTGAAACGCACGTTGGATGAGCGGCGCATGAGCAACGAGTCTCAGCAGCAAAAGGCGGCCATCTTTCAATAAAAAGCGGCTCTGTTTCTTTGAACAACTTTCCCGGCTGATAAATTGACAGAAACTAGCGCCTTAAAAGAGCAGTATTTGCGCGAAGCTCAGTTCGCGCTGTTTGGTTGTCAAATGGTTGAGGAAACTCTCAAATCGACGCTTATGTATGTTCGAGAAATCAACTTGGTTATTCCAACCGAGTTCATTGCGATAGACAAGGCAGATGACGAACTTGATGAACTCCCGCTCGGCCCGCTCATAAACCTGTATGAAAGAGCATTCCCGAACTCTAGTGTTACGTTAAGTCTCAAAGCATTGCGCCCAGAGCGTAACCATTGTGCTCACCGTGCACTTATTCTCTGTTTTATGGATGAAGTAAAAAATGATTTTTCCTTACAAGACGAATTTAGTCGTATGGAATGCATTCGAAAACAGGCTTGGTTATGCTTTGAATTGCTGAAAGCCGATATGCAAAGCGCGGCCTTAAGACTCGATGGTGTGCGTACAGACTCACCCACTACAAAAGCTGATTTAGGTCAATAAGCCAGGACTGTAGTTGTTTAAGTCGCAAGGAAGTGGCTACCAGTCTCGAATCAATAAAGCGCTTCGGATGGAAGCGAATCGAAATTTGGCGGGCTGTTCGAGAGCGACAACGCGCAAGCGTGTCGTTGCGCAACTTCAGCGTTATAAAAGCACCTGCGGCGCGGATAAAGTCGGCCCTGCTATGCTTTCTCCATGAAGGTCAGTGAAGTTCTGCGGCTGCTCCAAGTTGACGGCTGGTATCTGGTCGCCACTCGCGGAAGTCATCGTCAATTCAAGCACGCGAGCAAGCCTGGTCGCGTCACTGTTCCCGGCAAACCGAGCGATGACCTTGCGCCCGGCACGCTGAATAGTATTCAGAAGCAGGCTGGTCTTAAGTGAGGTGCTATGCGCTACGCCATCGTCATTGAAAAAGCAGAAGGTAATTACTCTGCCTATGTCCCCGATCTTCCGGGCTGTGTGGCTACGGGAGCAACCGTGGCTCAGGTCGAAGCTGAAATCCGGGAAGCCATCGTCTTCCACGTCGAAGGCTTGCGCGAGGACGGAATTCCGATACCCGATGCCGCCAGCCAAGTCGAATACATTGAGGTGACAGCTTAAGAGTTTTGGGAATTGAAGGGAAATAAGGGTCAGATTCCAATTAATTGCTCGCACACCACGGAGCTACCGTTGCCACTCATCGGAAAAGTCGCAGCGGCACTGGCGTCGCAGTACAGCGCCAAATGAAATCAAACGTCATGCGTCCAGAGCAAGGAGAGCGTCATGATTGAAGCCCTCATTGGTGTCGCGGTAGGCGTTCTCACGATAGTCGTGGCACGGCTCATTCGTGGGGAGCGTTGGTTGTATTCGATAGGTCTGCTCACGCTGCCCAGCTTGTACGCAAACTTTGCGCTACAAGCCGGTGAGCCGGCTGTGGGCGTCAAGGAAATGATCTACGGTATTCCGTTTATCGTCGCGGGGCTGGTTTTCGCATTTGTGAGCGTCCGTCAGTCAGCGGTGGTGGTCGGTTCATTCTGGATACTTCACGCGCTGTGGGACTTGACGCATAGCCAGTTCTTCACCAACCCGGGGGTTCCGGGTTGGTATCCCGTTTTTTGTTTCTCGGTTGATGTGGTTGTCGGTGCCTATCTACTATGGCTGTCGCGGCGCATCACTGATGCAAATCTTCGCCTGGCGTAAGCCGTGGCTTTGCCATTCGCGGAAGTCGGCCGGAGCAGTTCAAGTTTTTGGGAGATTCGGGTCAGTTTCCGATTCAGCGCAAGAAATCACCTGATTAGCCACCTGCCTCAGACACTCAAAAGGATGTCGTTCCCGCGAAGGCCCAAATCCAGACGTTTTCCAGCGGGCGCGGACACTAGATTCCCGCCGTCGGGGGCATGACGGGCATTGCAGTCTGAGGCAGGTGGCTAATCAGG
>JANNKV010000294.1:0-2684 GCA_031396485.1 Polaromonas sp.
ATATGGCGGCCGCGATACCAATGCCGGTAAAAAACCAGCGCTGCCAGCCGCCAGCCGTCGACAAAAACGAAAACGCCGCGCCGGTGTTGTGTACCCGAACCACGTTGAAAAAGCTCGTGACGTAGGTCGCATCGCCAAGGCGGTAGTAACCCAGAATCAGCACCTTGGTGAACTGGTCAGCGATGACCAGCAGAAGCGCCAGACCCAGCCAGGGCAGCATGCCGCCAGACGATTTCACGAAATTGGTTTTTGCCATGAGGTTGATGAGTCTTGTTGTTATGCAAACTGGCGCGATTCACCCGCGCCGTACAAATTGCTGGTGCAGCGGCCGCAGATCGTCGGATGCGCTGCATCATGGCCCACGTCGCTCCGATAATGCCAGCAACGCTCGCATTTGACGTTGGAGCTGGCTCTAGCCCTTGTATTCATTGCGTCAGCAGCTACTAATTCAATAGCAGAAGTGATGAAGACAAATTTCAGATCATCGCCCAGACTGGCGAGCAGCGCATGGTCTTCGGCGTTGACTTCGAGCGTCACCTCGGCCTGCAGCGACGAGCCGACCTGACCGCCCCGCGCGCAGGGCTTCGATGTCCTTGTTCGCGGCATCGCGAATCTCGCGAATACGCGTCCACTTGGCCAGCAGCGCATCGTCCTGCGGCGTGAAAGCACTGTAGGTTTCCAGAAAAATGGATTCGGATTTCCCAAACACCGTCCACGCTTCTTCAGCCGTGAAGCTCAAAAACGGTGCCATCCATCGCAGCATCGCGTGGGTGATCTGGTGCAGCGCTGTTTGTGCGCTACGACGTGCCAACGACTTCGGCGCGCTGGTGTACAGCCGGTCTTTCAGAATGTCGAGGTAGAACGAACCCAGGTCTTCGCTACAATAAATTTGTAATTTGGAGACCACCGGGTGAAATTCATACACCTCATAGTGCGCCAGGATGTCGGCCTGCAATTGCGCGGCGCGACTCAGCGCGTAGCGGTCGATCTCCAGCATGTCTTCGTACTTGACGGCGTCCGTCGCCGGATCGAAGTCGCTGACGTTGGCCATTAAAAAGCGCAGCGTGTTGCGAATGCGCCGGTAGGCGTCAACCACCCGCGCCAGAATCTTGTCGTCAATGCCGAGGTCACCCGAATAGTCGGTCGACGCGCACCAAAGGCGAATGATCTCAGCGCCGAGCTTGCCGCTGACGGCTTGCGGAGCCACCACATTGCCTTCGCTCTTGCTCATCTTGCGGCCCTTGCCGTCCACGGTGAAGCCGTGCGTCAACAGGCCCTTGTACGGCGCGTGGTCGTACATCGCGCAGGCGGTGAGCAGGGAAGAATGAAACCAGCCGCGGTGCTGGTCGTGGCCTTCCAGGTACAGGTCGGCCGGCCAGGTGGATTGCGCTGCGTGGCTGTGCCGCAGCACGTGGTCGTGCGTGGTGCCGGAGTCGAACCACACATCGAGAATGTCGGTGCTTTTGAGGTAGTGGGGGGCGTCATCACCAATGATGGATTCGGCGCTCGCCTTGCTCCACGCCTCTATGCCACCGGCCTCCACCATGGCCGCGGCCTGGTCGATGATCTCCATCGTGCGCGGGTGCAGCTCGCCGGTGGCGGTGTGAATAAAGAGCGGCAGCGGCACGCCCCAGTTGCGCTGGCGGCTGATGCACCAGTCGGGTCGGCCGGCGATCATGTCACGCAGGCGGTTCTTGCCGTTCTCGGGGTAAAAACTGGTTTCCTCGATGGCGTTCAGGGCCAGTTCGCGCAGCGTTTTGCTTGCCTTGTCTTTGGTGAACACACCTTGCGTCCCGGTGGTTTCCTCGTCCATGCGGATGAACCACTGCGCCGCCGCGCGGTAGATCACCGGCGTCTTGTGGCGCCAGCAATGCGGGTAGCTGTGTTCGATGTTTTGCGTCGCAAACAGGCGGCCGTGCTCGCGTAGCTTGTCGATGACCAGCGGTGCGGCCTTCCAGATGTTGAGCCCTCCGAACAGCGGCAGCTCATCGATATAGCGACCGTTTCCCTGCACCGGGTTCAGGATGGCCTCTAGCGCGATGCCAATGGCGATGCAGGAGTTGAAGTCTTCCACGCCGTAGGCAGGCGACGAATGCACGATCCCGGTGCCGTCGTCGGCGGTGGCGTAGTCAGCCAGGAAGACTGGGCTCAGGCGTTTGTAGCCTGCATCAACGTCGTAGAACGGATGCATGAAATTGAGCAGCGCCAGGTTCTTGCCTAGCGTGGTGGCTAGCACCGTGCCAGTCAGTTGATAACGCTCCAGGCACTTCTCCACCAGAGTTTCTGCCAGCATCAAAATGCCGCGTTCGGTATCGACCAGCTCGTAAGTCAGCTCGGGATTCAGGTTCAGCGCCTGGTTGGCCGGAATCGTCCAGGCGGTGGTCGTCCAGATCACGGCAAACGCGTCTTTGCCGAGGCTCTTCAGGCCGAAAGCGGCAGCAAGTTTTTCAGGCTCAGCCGATTTGAAGCCCACATCCAGCGTCTGCGATTTCTTGTCGGCGTATTCGATCTCGAATTCGGCCAGCGACGAGCCGCAGTCGAAACACCAATACACCGGTTTCAACCCGCGGTAAACGAATCCGCGCTCCATGATGCGTTTGAGCGCACGGATTTCATTGGCCTCGTTGGCGAAATCCATCGTGCGGTAGGGGTTGTCCCACTCGCCCAATACGCCAAGGCGCTTG
>JANNKV010000316.1:0-6339 GCA_031396485.1 Polaromonas sp.
AGCGCTTTGGTGAGAGTGGGGCTGCGGATGTCGGCAAGGGTGGGCAAAGTAGTGGTCATAGGGTAGGTTCCGGTTGAGGTTTGTAAACAGGGAAAATTAAAGTGAAAAAGACGCGAACACGGTCATAAGTTGCAACACTGTTAGTCAGCACTCAGGCAATCAGGCCCGACAAGACGCCGGGCGCGAAATGCAGTTCGATGTAGTCGGCCAGGCCGTCAAAAACCGAGTCCAGCGTCGGCACCGGGCCGCTCAGGCTTGCGCCAAACAGCGCCTGCAGGGCGGCGGGGTCTTCAAACAGGCCGTGCAGGTACAAGCCCAGAACGTTGCCTGCTCTGTTTTGCCAGGCCAGGCCGCCCGGCATGACAACACGGGCAATATCGCCCGCTTGCGCCATGGCAGCTTGCTGCTGGGTCTGGCCATGGTGGATCTCGTAACCTGCGACCTCAATCCCGGCCAGCGCGGCCCACGGGTTGTGGACCATGGTACCGGGCAACGCCATGACAGCGACAAAGCGGGCTTGCGTGTGCCGCACCGTCTTGTCGGCCTCGAACAGAGTCACCAAGGGCAACAAGCCCAGACCCGGCGCATTGCCGTCAATGCCATGGGTGTCAATCAAGGCCTCGCCCAGCATCTGCAGGCCACCGCAAATGCCCAGCACGGCACCACCCAGACCCGCATGGTGGGCAATGGCCGCGTCCAGCCCCTGTTGTCGCAGCCAGGCCAAATCACCGCTGGTGTGTTTGGAACCCGGCAAGATGATCCAGTCTGTCGCCGCATTCAAACCCGCCAATTCAGCCGGACTGCGCACCCACTGAAGGCGCACGCCCGGCACGTTTTTGAGCGGCTGAAATTCATCCAGGTTGCTGATGCGTGGGTAGGCGATGACGGCGATGTTGACCCATCGAACAAGTGGTGGAGGACGGTTTTTCGCCGGGCCGCCCCAAGAAAAACACGCCCCCTCGGGGGGCAGCGAACCACGCGCAGCGGGGAGCGTGGGGGGCCGCGTTACCGGGGATGTTTGCTCGCGGAGATTTTGAAATCGGAACCTCGAATGCGCTCACGGTACCGCAACGCTCGCTGGTCGTGCGCGATGGCTTCAACTACCTATTCACGCTCTCGCCCGACAACCGCGTGCGCCAGGTCAAGGTGCAAACCGGGCGGCTGGCCGGCGACCGGGTTGAAATTCTGGCGGGCCTCCCGCCTGACGCGCGCATCGTGGTCGATGGCGCCAGCTTTCTGGCCGAAGGCGATCTGGTCCGTATCGGCCAGGAAATCAAGTCAAATCAGCCGCTAGCCCAGGTAAATCCTGCGCAAGCAGCTACTAAATAGATAGCATCCAGATGAATGTTTCCTCCTGGTCCATCAAAAACCCGATACCGGCGGTGATGCTGTTCGTGCTGCTCACGTTCGGCGGCATGCTGTCGTTCAAAGCGATGAAAGTCCAGAACTTTCCCGATATCGACCTGCCGACCGTCAGCGTCTCGGCATCGCTACCCGGCGCGGCACCTGGCCAGCTGGAAACCGAAGTCGCGCGCAAGCTCGAAAACTCGATCGCGACAGTGCAGGGCCTCAAGCACATCACGACCAAGGTGCAGGACGGCGGCGTCAGCATCACCGCCGAGTTCCGGTTAGAGAAGCCCGTGCAGGAGGCGGTTGACGACGTGCGCTCGGCGGTCGCCCGCGTGCGCTCTGACCTGCCCGCCGACGTGCGCGACCCGATCGTCAGCAAGATCGATATTGCCGGCCAGCCCATCCTGGCGTTCACCATTTCGTCGAACCGCATGGACGCCGAAGCGCTGTCCTGGTACGTTGACAACGACCTGTCGCGCCGTCTGCTGGCTGTGCCCGGCGTGGGCGCAGTCAACCGGGTCGGCGGTGTGACGCGCGAGGTGCAGGTGGCGCTGGACCCCTCGCGCCTGCAGGCGCTGGGTGCCACGGCGTCCGACGTGTCGAAACAGCTGCGGCAGGTGCAAAACGAAACCGCCGGTGGCCGCACCGAGCTGGGCGGACGCGACCAGCCGGTTCGCACGCTGGCCACCGTCAAATCAGCTCAGGAACTCGGGCGGCTGGAACTGGCCTTGAGTGACGGCCGGCGCATCCGGCTCGACCAGGTGGCCACTGTCAGCGACACCATCGCGGACCAGAAGTCGGCTGCGCTGCTCAATGGCAAGCCGGTGGTGGGCTTCGAGGTGTCGCGCAGCCGCGGTGAGAGCGAAGTCACCGTCGGCAATGCGGTTCAGGCCGCGCTGGCCGATCTGAAAATTCAGCGGCCTGATCTGGAATTGACAGAAGCCTTCAACTTTGTTGACCCGGTGAGCGAAGAGTACGACTCCTCGCTGCTCCTGCTGTACGAAGGCGCGATTTTGGCGGTGATCGTGGTGTGGCTGTTCCTGCGGGACTGGCGCGCCACCTTTGTTTCGGCCGTGGCCTTGCCGATGTCTGTGATTCCGGCCTTCATCGGCATGTACCTGCTGGGGTTCTCCATCAACGTGGTCAGCCTGCTGGCGCTGTCATTGGTGATCGGCATTCTGGTGGACGACGCGATTGTCGAGATCGAGAACATCGTGCGCCACCTGCGCATGGGCAAGTCGCCGTACCAGGCGGCGATGGAGGCGGCCGACGAAATTGGCCTGGCGGTGATTGCCACCACGTTCACGCTGATCGCGGTGTTCCTGCCGACTGCCTTCATGAGCGGCATCGCCGGCAAGTTCTTCAAGCAGTTCGGCTGGACGGCATCGCTCGCGGTGTTCGCCTCGCTGGTGGTGGCGCGGGTGCTGACGCCGATGATGGCGGCGTATATTTTGAAGCCGCTGGTGGGCGCCGAGAAAGACGCCGCCTGGATGCGTATTTATCTGCGCTGGTCGTCGTGGTGCCTGAAGCACCGGCTCCTCACCATGATCGCAGCGACAGCGTTTTTCTTCGGCTCCATTGCGCTGATTCCGCTGCTGCCCACTGGCTTTATCCCGCCCGATGACAACTCGCAGACGCAGGTGTTCATTGAGCTGTCACCGGGTGCCAGCCTGCCCGAGACCAATGCAGCGGCCGAACAGGCACGGCTGATTCTCGGCAAGGTCGCGCATGTCAAAAGCATCTACACCACGATTGGCGGCGGCAGCGCGGGAAGCGATCCGTTTGCGGGTTCGGGCGTACCCGAGACGCGCAAGGCGACCCTGACGGTCACGCTTACCGATCGCGGCGACCGGCCGCGCAAGCAGGGCATAGAAAACAACATGCGCGAAGCGCTTCAGGCGCTGCCGGGGGTGCGGACCAAGGTCGGTCTGGGCGGGTCGGGTGAAAAATATGTGCTGGTGCTGACGGGCGAAGACCCGGTCGCCTTGCAGACGGCGGCGCGCGCGGTCGAAAGAGATCTGCGCACCATTCCTGGCCTCGGCAGCGTGGCGTCCAGCGCCAGTCTGATACGCCCCGAGATCGCGGTGCGGCCCGACTTTGCCCGCGCCGCAGACCTGGGCGTGACCACCGCCGCCATTGGCGAGACGCTGCGCATCGCAACCCAGGGCGACTACGACGTGTCGCTGCCCAAGCTCAATCTGCCCGAGCGGCAGGTGCCGATTGTGGTGCGACTGGACAGCGCCGCGCGCACTGACCTGAGCGTGCTCGAGCGCCTGGCCGTGCCCCGCACGCGCCCCGGCGCCGGGCCGGTGTTGCTGGGCCAGGTCGCCACGCTGGAAGTGGCGGGCGGGCCGGCGATCATCGACCGCTATGACCGCTCACGCAACGTCAATTTCGAGATTGAACTGTCAGGCTCGCCGCTGGGCGATGTGACGAAGGCGGTCGGTGAACTGCCGGCGATCAAAAACCTGCCGGCCGGGGTGAAAGTTGTGGCGATCGGCGATGCCGAGATGATGGGTGAGCTGTTTGCCAGCTTCGGCCTGGCGATGCTGACCGGCGTGTTGTGCATCTACATCGTGCTGGTGCTGCTGTTCAAGGACTTTCTGCACCCGGTGACGATTCTGGCGGCCTTGCCTTTGTCATTGGGCGGTGCGTTTGTCGGGCTGCTGATGGCCGACAAGAGTTTTTCGATGCCGTCACTGATCGGGTTGATCATGCTGATGGGTATCGCCACCAAGAATTCGATTTTGCTGGTCGAATACGCCATCGTCGCGCGGCGCGGGCATGACGGCAGCGACGGCCAGCCGGCGGTGGCGCCCATGGGTCGCTTTGAAGCACTGATGGACGCCTGCCACAAGCGCGCCCGGCCCATCATCATGACCACGCTGGCCATGGGCGCCGGCATGGTGCCGATTGCGGTCGGTTGGGGTGCGGCCGATCCGAGTTTCCGCTCGCCGATGGCTGTCGCGGTGATTGGTGGGCTGATCACATCGACGGTCCTCAGCCTGCTGGTGATCCCTTCGGTGTACAGCTACCTGGATGATCTGGAGCGCTGGATCAAGCGAATGTGGGGGAAGTTGCGACGCCAGCCCAAATCCGCAGAGCCCGCCGGGGAGCCGCAGCCCTACCCCTGAAAAGTGCAGTTTGTACTTGCGTGCGCCGCTCGGCCGTGCCAAGCGGTTCGGCGTTCCACCCAACAGGAGGCATCTTGCATCCATGCCCGCGCAGGAACAAAATTGGCGGGAGCTGATCCAACCGTTGTCAACAGGTTTCTTCCTTCAACTCACAGAACTCGCAGGAGGCGCCATCATGAAACTGGAACTGAAACTGAAACACTGGCAGGACGTGGTCAACGCCCTTCTCGGCGTGTGGATCATCGCTGCGCCCTGGGCGCTCGGCTTTCAGGACATCCCGGCGGCGATGACAAACGCCAGCGTGACCGGGCTGGCGTTGATCGCCGTGGCACTGGGCGCAATCTTCGTTCCGCGTGCGTGGGAAGAGTGGACAGAAGAGGCTCTCGGGGTCTGGCTGATTGCCTCGCCCTGGTTGCTCGGCTTCAGCATGCACAAAGAAGCTTTGCTGAGCACGCTGGTCACCGGCGCCGCGGTCATGGCGCTTGCGCTGTGGACCTTGCTGACCGACAAAGACTACGGGATCGGGCTGGACAGTCTGGTTTCCCGCTAAGTTGCGCGCGGCCCTTTGCTGCGGGCCGCGCCTTCGTTACTGCCCGGCTTTGATCCTGCTCACCAGCGCTGTGGTCGAATAACCATCGACAAACGGAATGGCGACAGACGTGCCGCCGTAGGCTTTGACCACGGCGGTCTCCGCCAGCGTATCCATGTCGTAGTCGCCGCCCTTAGCCAAAATGTCGGGTTTGAGTTGGCTGATCAGCTCAAGCGGTGTGTCTTCGGCAAACCAGGTCACCAGGCTGACGGACTCCAGCGCTGCTATCAAGGCGGCGCGGTCGAGTTCGTTGTTAAGCGGCCGGTCCGGCCCTTTGCCAAGTCGCCGTGCCGATGCGTCGGTGTTCAACGCCACCACGAGGCTGGCGCCGAGCGCGCGGGCCTGCGCCAGATAGGTAGCGTGACCGCGATGCAGGACATCGAAGACGCCATTGGTGAACACCAGAGGCCGGGGCAGCGAAGCGACCCGCGCGATCGCGTCTTTAGTCGCTGCGATCTTGGCCAGAAACGGGGCGGCGCTCACACCGCCCGCGGCTTGGTCTCTGGCACCACAGCAGCGGCGATTTCCTTGCCCAGGTTTTTACGGAAGCGGTTCAGCTCTTGCACGCTCTTGAAGCTCTGGTTCATCAGCAGGCTCAGGTTGTGCAGGATGCGCTCGACAACCTTGCCTTCCCACACCGCGTCGAACTTGATTTGCGTATCTAACCAATGCTCCAGCCATTCGGGGTTGGGCAGGCGGCTCTGGATGGTGTCGCGCGGGAACAGGCTTTTGTTGACATGCAGATTGGTCGGGTGCAGGGCTTGCGCGGTACGGCGTGCGCTGGCCATCAATACGCCGACCTTGGTAAACGCCGTTTTGGCTTCGTTGCCGAATTTGCCGATGGCGCGCTTCATGTAACGCAGGTAGGCGCCGCCGTGGCGGGCTTCATCCTGGCTGAGCTGGGTGTAGATTTGTTTGATGACCGGTTCGGTATGCCATTCGCTGGCGCGGCGGTACCAGTGGTTCAGGCGGATCTCGCCGCAAAAATGCAACATCAGAGTTTCGAGCGCGGGCGCGGGTTCGAACTCGAATCGGACTTCATGCAGTTCTTGCTCGGTCGGCACCAGTTCCGGCCGGAAGCGCCGCAGGTATTCCATCAACACCAGCGAATGCTTTTGCTCTTCGAAAAACCAGATCGACATGAAGGCCGAAAAGTCGCTGTCGTCCTTGTTGTCGCGCAGGAACATCTCGGTGGCCGGCAACGCCGCCCATTCGGTAATGGCATTCATCTTGATCGTCTGCGCCTGCTCGTCTGACAGCTGCGAG
>JANNKV010000348.1:0-1602 GCA_031396485.1 Polaromonas sp.
CGTCATGGAAAAAACAGCCTCTATTCTTCCCACCGCGACAAGCTTGTTTGTCATCAGCGTCCTGCTGAATTTTTTGTGGGAACTTGCACAAATGCCCCTGTATGTCGAGGACGGTAATGTCCTGGAGTTTGCAGTCCACTGCATCGTCCCCAGTCTTGGAGACGGCATCATCGTGCTGATTATTTTTGGCGTCGGCTGGAAGCTGCTGCGTCGCGCGGACTGGTTTTTCCGTCCGGGAGCCTTGGCTTACGCCGTGATGCTGGCGGCCGGATTGGTCATCTCCGTGCTCATTGAGTGGGTTGCGGTCTATGGGCTCGGCCGGTGGAGCTACACGACACGCATGCCCATAGTGCCGCTGCTGAATGTCGGCCTTTCGCCTATATTGCAGATGCTGTTGTTGCCACCCGTCATATTCAAGGCCGCCGCCTGGTGGCTTAGCCAGCATCGCGGCGCATAACCAGCGTGTCATTGGCCTTCAGCCACTAGCGATTCTGCGAATTTGTCGTATCCTTACGCCATGCGTCATCTGCTCGTCGCCCTCCTGATTGCCTTGCTGCCGATACGCGGCTGGGTAGGTGATGTCATGGCGGTGGACATGGCAATGCAGCAGGTTGTGATGACGCAAAGCTCGGCAAGTGGCAAAACACTGGGGTCGGGCATGGACGGAGCCTCGACGCCCGCGTCAGCCATGCCGGAAGACTGCCCCATGAACGCCAAAAACCAGGATGGCAAGTCCGTCGAAAGCGACCAGCCGGGCGAAACTGCGTTGTCCTGCAACTGCAACTCCTGTGAACTGTGCCTCGCGCTGGCATCGTTTACTTTGCCGACGTTGGCAACGGCGGCTTTCACGCCGCATGGCGAGCCGCCATCTCGCGGCACCCGCTTCAGCAGCGCTGAACGCGTCTTCGGCATCAAACCCCCCATCTCCTGATACGCAGGCCCGAGGTGCGTCCCCGCTAGTCAGGATGACGTCCTGACACGGGCCGCAACTACGCTGCCGTTAGCTGGCCAATGCCAAGCAGGTTTCCTGTTCTCATTTTAAGAACCTGCTTCCCACCGCGCCAGCCCGCCGGTAGCCCGTTCAAGTGGCGCCCCTGCGCGCGCTGCAACACAAAGGAAATGGGTATGAAAAAAAACTCCTCTCGAACCACCGCATCAAAGTGGGACAGAAAACTGGTGAATCTGCCTTTTATGCGTGCGGGCCCATGGGCGCTTGTCGCCGCATCCACGCTGGCGTCGGCGCAGGGAATCGACTTCAACAGCGCGCTGAATGCTGCGCTCCAGCGCGCCCCGCAGTTGCAGGCGCGCAGCGCCAGCGTGCAAGGCGCGCAGGCGCTGCAAACCAGTGCGTCGCAACTGCCAGACCCGAAACTCACGCTGGGCATCGACAGCCTGCCGGTCACCGGGCCGAATCGCGGCAGCCTGACGCGCGACGACTTCACGCAGCGGCAGATCGGCTGGATGCAGGATATGCCGAGCCGCGACAAGCGTGCCGCCCGCGCCGATGCCGCGCAGGCGCGCACCGAGCGCGAGCGCGCCCTGCTGCGAATGGAGCAACTGAACGTGCGCCGTGAGGCCGGCCTGGCCTGGCTGGCGAGCTAT
>JANNKV010000350.1:0-8635 GCA_031396485.1 Polaromonas sp.
GGGCTGAGGAACACCGACTCCAGAAAGGCCGGCAGCGGAATCGCATCACTGAGCAGCTTGTCGTTGACCATCCGCCGGCCTTGTTTCCAGGTCATCATCAGCGTGAAGATGATGCCGCCTATCACCAGCGGGAACCAGCCGCCAGCGAAGAGCTTCATCAGGTTGGAGGCAAAAAACGCGAAGTCGACCACAAAGAACACGCCGGTGGCGGCAATGCACAGGCTCAGCGGGTATTTCCAGCGGTAGCGAATCACATAAAACGTCAGGATGGTGGTGATCAGCATGTCGGTGCACACCGCAATGCCGTAGGCCGCTGCCAGATTGCTCGACGAGCGGAACATCACCACCGCCAGCACGATAGTGACGAACAAACCCCAGTTGATGAAGGGCATGTAGATCTGTCCGGTGTCGCGCACGCTGGTGTGCTGGATATTGAGGCGCGGCAAATAGCCCATCTGAATGGCCTGCTTGGTCACGCTGAAGGCGCCGGTGATCAGCGCCTGCGACGCAATGACCGTGGCCGCTGTTGCCAGCCCCACCAGCGGCAGCAGCGCCCAGTCAGGCGCCATCAGATAAAACGGGTTTTTGACGGCGGCCGGGTTGGCCAGCAGCAGCGCGCCCTGGCCGAAATAGTTCAGTACCAGACAGGGCATCACGATGGCGAACCAGGCCAGCCGGATCGGTTTTTTGCCGAAGTGACCGAGGTCGGCATACAGCGCCTCGGCGCCGGTCACGCACAAGACCACCGCGCCCAGAATGATGAAGGTCGTGCCCGGGTTGCGCCACATGAAGCCGAGCGCGTAGTGCGGGCTGATGGCTTTCAAAATCTCGGGGTGCGTGATGATCTGCGAGACGCCCAGCAACGCAATGACCAAAAACCAGACCAGCGTGATCGGGCCGAAAAACTTGCCGATGCCGGCCGTGCCGTGCTTTTGCACCGCGAACAGACAAAAGAGAATCCCCAGGGTGATGGGGATGACGCCTTGCTTGAAGGCGGGCGACACGACTTCAAGCCCCTCAACAGCCGACAGCACCGAAATGGCCGGGGTGATCACGCCGTCACCATAAAAAAGCGAGGTGCCGAAGATGCCGACGATCAGCAGCACGCGCCGCAGCTTGGGCTTGTCTATCACCGCGTTCGAGGCCAGCGCGAGCATGGCGATCAGCCCGCCCTCACCGTTGTTGTCGGCTCGCAGCACCAGCGCCACGTACTTGATCGACACGATGACAGTCAGCGTCCAGAAGAAGATCGACAAGATGCCGTGGATGTTGTCGGGGGTAAAGGGGACATGCCCTCCGCCGAACACCTCCTTGACGGCATACAGGACGCTGGTGCCGATGTCGCCGTAGACGACACCGATGGCGCCCAGAGTGAGCGCCGTGAGTGATGATTTTTGACTGGACACAAAAAAACTTCCCGTCTTTGGGCTGATGAACCGGCATCAGTGCCGTTTCACCCGCTGCGGGAATGGTTATCAAGGGATGGCTATTGTGCGCCAAAGCCTCTCCGGGCCGAAGACGGTGAACTTCACTAAATCGGGTAGGCGGGGACAATCCCCTGGTTTGTTGCGGCGCAGCAACTGGCTGCCCCGAAGCCGCGTGGACACGGGATGGCGGTTCTGAAGTACCACCCCGGGTCGCTATTATTTATATAGCTGCCTGCGCAGGTTTTATAGTGGCTGGAGGCGTAGAACACTTGCACTTCGGGCATCCGCACCAGCCCTCGGCAGCCCGTCGAAAGGTGGCGTATTCAGGCATTTATGGGCGTTTATAGGCGTTATAGGCTCTCAGCCCAGGTATTACATGCGTAATCAGCTATTAAAAACATAGCAATGATCACGCCTATCGGCAAGCTACCAGCGACTTTCCGGCCAGTTGCGGCTTCAGCCCGTCAAGCAGCGAGCGCAGGTAGGCGTCGGCTGCGGGCACAGTGAGCAGTTGTCCGCGCACCTCGGGTCGCTCCTGCACCACGCGGGCGCTGCGCACGCCACGCCCGGAGAGATTGACCAGCTCGGTGTCCGCGTCCGCCTGGCTGTCGAAACGGCCCAGTGACAGGCCGGGGCCGAATGCCGGGTTGGTCAGAAACTCGAACGTCACGCCGATTCTGCGCAGTTCGCTGCGCTTGACGGCGAGTACTTCGCTGTCGCTGTATTTGCCCATGTAGACCATCCAGCGGCCGCCCTCGGCGCCGGGCTCCAGCGACCAGCTGCCGGTGGGCAGACTGGCTTGCAGGCGGGCACGCAGCGGGCTGGCCTGTTCGTCGGTAAAAAGACCGGCCTGCAGGCATTCAGTCGCCGCCAGCGCTCCGGGCGAAGCCTGCGCGGACGGGCTGCCTTCGAGCTGCCGTGCCTCGGCCGCCGACAACAGCCGCATCGCCTCGGGTCGCAGCTGCTGCGTCATTCGGTGGGGCTCGGCCTGCACCGCCGGTGCGAAGCCGTAGCCAGCCAGCCAGCCCTGAGCCCAGGCCAGGTAGCCGGCGTTCGCCAGCACCAGAGCCAGCGCCAGCAGTCTCAGCATGGCGGCATGTCCTGGCGTTGCGAAGTGGCGGGGTTGATGCCTGGCGAGACTCGCATGGGGAGCGGTCGCACACTGACTTCTGAACTGGTGATTTCTTTCATGCCGTCGGCAGTATGCACCAGCAGGGCACCGTCGGCGCCGATGCCGTGGGCATCGCCTTCGAGCTTGTTTTTGCCCTCAAACACGGTGACGCTGCGGCCCGCCAGCACATCGCGCCGGGCAAAGCGGGCCTGAAACGGCGCGAAGCCAAACTGCGCAAAGGCTTGCACCGTTTGCACCAGCGGCGCCACGACCCGCAGCAGCGCGCCGGCCGCGTCGATGCCGGGAACCAGCTCTTGCAGCGCGGCGGGCAGCATGGGTGAAACATGCGGACTGGAGAGATGGCCGGGCGGTGCACCGGGCGCGCCAGTCACAGCGGCAAGCGCCGCCGCGCTGATATTGATGCCGACGCCGATCACCACATAGCGCTGGCCTTCCCAGCTGGCAGTCTCGACGAGAATGCCGGCCAGCTTGCGCTCGCTTTCGGGTGAACACAGCCACAGGTCGTTGGGCCACTTCAGGCCGATGTGCAGGCCGCTGTGCGCCTCTGGAGCCAGCGCCGGGTCCAGGCTGTCGGCCAGGCTGATGCCGACGGCCAGCGACAGGCCTGACCAGTCACCTGGCTGCAGCGCAAGGCCCAACGAGAACGTCAGGCTGTCGCCCCGCTGGCTGTGCCACTGGCGACCGAGGCGGCCACGCCCGGCGGTCTGCTGTTCGGCCACCAGCAGCGTCGGTTCGGGCCGGCCGCTTTTAAATCGGCGCAGCAGTTCGGTGTTGCTCGAATCGATGGCAGGCAGCACCTCGGCCGTGAAGCCCGGCAAGTGGGGCGACACGGCTTCCCAGATCGCCTCAAGCGGCCAGCGGATGGGTTCGGGTGAAAGCGGCATGGCGGCGGGAAAATTCAGGCGAAATGAACTTGTTCAAGGAAAGCGCGCGAAACCGGCGCGAGGATGCGACCGGCTTCAGCTCTTTTTCTTCTTGCCGTTCTTCTTCTCGGCTGATTTCTTGCCTGTCTTCTTGTCTTTGCCGTCTTTGTCTTTGGGCGCCAGCAGCGTACCACGACATTTTTTGGCGCCGCACCAGCACGGGTAATCGGCCAGCAGCTTTTTGGTGTACTTCGCGTCGATGATCAGGCCGTAGTCATAAAACAGCTCCTCGCCGGCCTCGATGTTGCGCAGCGCCTTGATGAAAACACGGCCGCCGTCTTCGTCCGCTTCGCAGTTCGGCTTGCAGCTGTGGTTGATCCAGCGCGATGAATTGCCGCCCACTTTGGCGTCGATGACATGTTTTTCATCAATGTGAAAGTAAAACGTATGGTTCGGATCTTTCGGGTCGTGCGGGTGGCGGCGCAGCGCTTCCTTCCAGTTGATGACCTCGCCGATGTACTCGATCAGCGTTTCGCCTTCGGCCAGCGGCTGCACGGCAAACACACCCTTGCCATGCACGCCCGAGCGGCGCGTCTGGATACGCCGGGTGTCGCCACCGGTCACTGGTGAGGCGGCGGAAACGGTAGTGGGAAGCGGCGCTGGCGCGTCGGAAGAAACCTGATTTTTGGACACGGGCGGGGGCTTTTCGGAAAAGTTTGGTATGGTTAATTCATGCATGTGCGCGCGTGTGCGTGCGCGCGTGCATGCGGGAAGCGCTATTGTAGTGACGCCATTTGGCACCAGCTTTTGAAGCCGCTTGGTGCGCTTGTGGTGTACTTCGCTGATGGGCGTGCCCGGGAACTGTTTCCCGAAAAATGCCCCGAATACAGACCCAATACCTTGGGGCCGGCCTGGAGCCGACCCGTGAAAGTCAGAAGAAAATCTTATGAAAACTTTGGTCATTGCAGAAAAACCATCAGTCGCGCAAGACATTGTGCGGGCGATGACGCCGACTGCCGGCAAGTTTGAAAAGCACGACGAATACTTTGAAAGCGATGACTGGGTCGTCACCTCGGCCGTCGGCCACCTGGTTGAAATCCAGGCGCCTGAAGAATTCGATGTGAAGCGCGGCAAATGGAGCTTTGCGAATCTGCCGGTGATTCCGCCGTACTTTGACCTGAAGCCGATGGACAAGACCAAGACGCGGCTGAATGCCATCGTCAAGCTGACCAAGCGCAAGGACGTGGACGCGATCGTCAACGCCTGCGACGCGGGCCGCGAAGGCGAGCTGATCTTCCGGCTGATCCAGCAGTACGCGAAAAGCAAACACCCTGTCAAACGGCTGTGGCTGCAGTCGATGACGCCGGCCGCGATTCGCGATGGCTTTGACTCCTTGCGCAGCGACAAGCAGATGCAGGGCCTGGCCGATGCGGCGCGTTCGCGATCCGAGGCCGACTGGATGGTCGGCATCAACGGCACGCGTGCCATGACGGCTTTCAATTCGCGCGATGGTGGTTTCTTCTTGACCACCGTGGGCCGCGTGCAGACGCCGACGCTCTCCGTCGTGGTCGAGCGCGAAGAAAAAATCCGCAAGTTCATCTCTAGAAACTACTGGGAAATCCACGCCAGCTTTCTGGCCGAGGCCGGCGAATACCCCGGCAAGTGGTTTGACCCGAAGTGGAAAAAAGCCACCGCGAACGCCGCGAATGGGGAAGGGTCGGAACCCGATGCCGAGCTGAAGGCCGACCGCGTCTGGTCGGAGCGCGAAGCACTGGCGATCGCCGAAGCCGTGCGCGGCAAGGCCGCCAGCGTCACCGAGGAAAGCAAGCCCACCACGCAGGCGCCGGGGCAGCTGTTTGATTTGACTTCGTTGCAGCGCGAGGCGAACGGCAAGTTTGGCTTTTCAGCAAAGACCACGCTGTCGATCGCGCAGAGCCTGTACGAACGCCACAAGGCGCTGACCTATCCGCGTACCGATTCGCGCGCGCTGCCGGAAGACTATCTGCCAGTGGTCAAAAAGACCTTTGAAATGCTCGCTGACAGCGGCATGCGGCACCTGGCGCCGTACGCGCTGACGGCGCTGAACGGCAACTACATCAAGCCCAGCAAACGCATTTTCGACAACGCCAAGGTCAGCGACCACTTTGCCATTATTCCGACGTTGCAGGCGCCAAGCGGTTTGAGCGAAGCCGAACAAAAACTGTATGACCTGGTCGTGCGCCGCTTTATGGCGGTGTTTTATCCGAGCGCTGAATACCTCGTCACGACCCGAATTTCGCAGGCGGTCGGCCACAGCTTCAAGACCGAAGGGAAGGTGCTCGTCAAGCCCGGCTGGCTGGCGATTTACGGCAAGGAAGCCGAGAGCGAAGCCACCGACGACAAAGACAGCAAGACGCTGGTGCCCGTCAAGCCCGGCGAGATGGTGCGCACTGAAACTGCCGAAGCCAAGGGCCTGAAAACCCGGCCACCCGCGCGTTACAGCGAAGCGACTTTGCTGGGTGCGATGGAAGGCGCCGGCAAGACGATCGACGACGACGAGCTGCGCGAAGCCATGCAGGAAAAAGGTCTCGGCACGCCCGCCACCCGCGCCGCGACGATTGAAGGCTTGATCGCCGAGAAATACATGCTGCGCGAAGGCCGCGAGCTGATCCCGACCGCCAAGGCGTTTCAGTTGATGACCTTGCTGCGCGGGCTCGACGTGCAGGAATTGTCGAAAGCCGAACTGACCGGCGACTGGGAATTCAAACTGGCGCAGATGGAGCACGGCAAACTGAGCCGCGAAACCTTCATGGCCGAAATCGCCGCGATGACAGAGCGCATGGTGGCCAAGGCCAAGGGCTACGACAAGGACAGCATTCCGGGCGACTACGCTACGCTGCAGGCACCCTGCCCGAACTGCGGCGGCGTGGTGAAAGAAAACTACCGGCGCTACACCTGCGTCGGTAAAAAAGGTGCTGAGGCTTGTGGTTTCAGCTTCGGTAAAACACCGGCCGGCCGCACGTTCGAACACGCGGAAGTCGAGCAATTCCTGCGCGACAAAAAGATTGGTCCACTTGAAGGCTTCCGCTCCAAGGCCGGCTGGCCTTTCACGGCTGAAATGGTGATCAAGTTCGACGAGGAAACGAAGAACTACAAGCTCGAGTTTGACTTCGGCGACGACAAGAACGCCGAGAGCGGCGAAATTGTCGACTTCGGTGATCAGCAGTCCTTGGGCGCCTGCCCGAAATGTGCCAGCGCCGTGTTCGAGCACGGCAAAAACTACGTCTGCGAAAAATCCGTGCCGACCATGGCGCAACCGACACCCAGCTGCGACTTCAAAACCGGCCAGGTGATCCTGCAGCAACCGATCGAGCGCGAGCAGATGGTCAAGCTGCTGACGACCGGCAAGACCGATCTGCTCGACAAGTTTGTGTCGATGCGCACCCGCCGCGCCTTCAAGGCCATGCTGGCCTGGGATGCCGAAGCGAACAAGGTGAATTTCGAGTTTGCGCCGTCGAAGTTTCCGCCCCGCAAACCTGCCGCAGCGAAGTCGGGAACGATCAAGACGCCGTTCGGCAAAACGGTGGCTGCGAAAGGTGCGGCGAAAGATCCTGCGACTTTGCCGGCTGCCAAAAAGGTTGCGGCGAAAAAAGTCGCAGCGAAAAAGGTGCCTGCCGCCAAATTAGCCAAGCCGAAGGCGCCGCGCAAGACGACACCGGGCACGGGCCTGAAACCGAGCGACGCGCTGGCCGCGGTCATTGGCGCCGAACCCGTCGCGCGCACGCAGGTAATCAAAAAACTGTGGGACTACATCAAGGCCGAAAATCTGCAGGACGCAGCGAACAAGCGTGCGATCAATGCGGATGCGAAGCTGTTGCCAGTGTTTGGGAAAGCGCAGGTGACGATGTTTGAATTGGCGGGGATTGTGGGGAAGCATTTGAGTTGAGGGCTTGGCCCTGGAACCCGGCTATCCGTTCGGGCTGGGCTTGTCGAAACATCAACTCCCAGACCGTTCGGGCTGAGCCTGTCGAGGCCTTCTCTTCGATCAAGCATTGGATTCGTTGATGCGTTCCGGTGCCGCTCTGTCGCCGCGGCGGGCGACTTACTTTTCTTTGTCTCGCCAAAGAAACCTAAGGAAAAGAAAGGCGACCCGCAGTCTGGGTCCCTGCGCTTCGCTGCGGGCAACTTGCGGTGCTCAAAGCAAGCGGGGTCCCGCTCGAACTCGCTACGCTGCACTTCGCTCAGACAATCGCGGGCCCTGATCCGCTTGCTTCTCCGCTCCTCAGCCCAGCCAGGACGGGTGGAAGTCCGGATTCAAATTCGGGGAGCATTGAGCCCGCTTTGCGGGCTCAATGGCGCTACGTTTTTTATAGCTTCTCGCGCATATGTTACTTGGGCTAGAGGCTTAAATGCCAGAGAAATTGCATCCGGCAATTCAAGCTTCATCATCACTCTCGCCATCCAGATCAAAAGACAAACTTCACCGGGTTTCGCGGCGGTTTTATAACTGTACAAATTTACAGTACATTCAGTTGCAGCTCAATCCACACGCGGTTTCCAGAGGAATTTGATGACCAGATTAAGTTGCAGCGCCCAGATTAAGCCGCAGGTTTTGCGGCATACATTAAGTTCCGATCGACGGCTGAAACAGTGGCGCTAGCACATGAACTGGATATTTATACAGCGACGATTTTCTGGTAGCTTGCATAGCTGCGACACAGCGCATGGACAAAAGCGTGCTTTTGGTCCGGACGCAGTGACACAGCTATGTGGGCTGTTGGCCAAAAAAGGACGCAGGGCGATACAAAAGCACAAGCGCCAAGAAGTGTTGCTGGCCGCGCCAGAACGAGTCAATCGTTCGGACACTCGCTACGCGAGCGCCGTACATTTCAAACGTTATACGGTATGAAATCGTTCGTATGTTCCGTGCTCGCAAAAGTGCCGCTGAAATACTTGATTGGTGTGGAGCTAATTTATGGCGTGTACGAGATGTTATTGGCAAAAAATTCTAGCCACGACAGCCTTGCTATGGTTCCTGGCCTTCTGCTCGCTGCATTAACGCTCCCGTCAGATGTTGTCTTGTTTTACGCCGCCAGCTATTTAGACAGTTGGCTGCACTTCGGCGGGGGAGACAATAAAGACTTTTTGCCTCGCTTTCTTGTCATACAGCTAGCAATCGCTATGAATGCGGCGCTTATTGGCTGGTACATCAGCGCTTCAAATGCAAAACAAAC
>JANNKV010000362.1:0-18788 GCA_031396485.1 Polaromonas sp.
CCGCGCGCCTTGTGCACCGATTGCGGCATTTCGCGCAGCACGGAGCCGAAGGCGTGCGGACGGGCGTGTCAATTCATCGCCCCCGACTATCCTCGGCTTGAGGCGGAGGTGCACGGCCGCGCGCGCGATCCGGCGCGGCCGGACGAGACGCATTTCGGGCCATTCCGCCGGCTGCTGCGGGCACGGCTCACGTCGCCGCGGGAGGGTGCGCAATGGACCGGCATCACCACCCGCCTGGGCCGCAACACCTACACCAACACACTGCTGCGCAAGGCCGGCATCGAAGTGATCACGATACCAAGCGGCGAGCTGGGCCGCGGCCGCGGCGGCAGTCACTGCATGTCGTGCCCGATCGAGCGCGACCCGCTTTGAATCCACCGCATAGCCATCATTTCTCAGATTGGAATAGCCATGAGCTTTAACCTGCGCAACCGCAGCCTGCTGGACCTGAAAGACTTCGCACCGCGCGACATCCGCTTTCTTCTCAACCTGGCCGCCGAACTGAAGCGCTCGAAGTACGCTGGTAACGAACACCCCCGGCTCAAAGGCAAAAACATCGCGCTGATTTTCGAGAAGGCGTCAACCCGCACGCGATGTGCCTTTGAAGTGGCCGTGCACGACCAGGGCGGCCACGTGACCTTCATCGATTCGGCCAGCTCGCAACTGGGCCACAAGGAATCGCTGAAAGACACCGCACGCGTGCTGGGCCGCCTGTACGACGGCATCGAGTACCGCGGCTTTCACCAGACGGTGGTCGAAGAGCTGGCCCGCTTCTCTCACGTACCAGTGTGGAACGGCCTGACGGACGAAGCGCATCCCACGCAAATCCTGGCGGACCTGCTGACGATGGAAGAGTTTGGTGAGAAGCCGCTGCACGACCTGTCGTTTTGCTACCTGGGGGATGCGCGCTTCAACATGGGCTGCTCGCTGCTGATCGGCGGCACGCAAATGGGTATGGACGTGCGCATTGCGGCGCCGCCCGACCTGCAGCCCCCAGCCGAACTGGTGACGGAGATGCGCGCACTGGCCCTGACGACCGGGGCGCGCATCATGATTGAAAGCGATCCTTTGAGAGCCGTGGCGGGTGCCGATTTTCTTTATACCGACGTCTGGGTGTCGATGGGCGAGCCCGACGAGGTCTGGAAGCAGCGCATCGATCAATTGATGCCTTATCAGGTCAACACCGCGCTGATGCAGGCGACCGGCAAGCCGCGCACGCGCTTCATGCACTGCCTGCCGGCGTTTCATAACCTGGAGACTGAAGTCGGTCGCCAGGTGCACAAACGCTATGGGCTGAGCGAAATTGAAGTCACCGACGAGGTGTTCGAGTCCGACGCCTCGGTTGTTTTCACGCAGGCCGAAAACCGCATGCACACCATCAAGGCGGTGCTGGTGGCAACACTCGCATGAGGCTGGCATGAGACTGGTCATTGCCCTTGGCGGCAACGCACTGCCGCGTCGCGGCCAGCCGCTCACGGCCGACAACCAGCTCGAGAACATTCGCCGCGCGGCCGCCCAGCTGGCGCGGGTGGCATCAAACCACGAGTTGGTTCTGACGCACGGCAACGGGCCGCAGGTCGGGTTGCTGGCGCTGCAATCAGCCGCCTACACCGCGGTCGAAAGCTACCCGCTCGATGTGCTGGGTGCCCAGACCGACGGCATGATCGGCTACCTGCTGGAGCAGGAACTGGCCAACCTGCTACCTTCGCGAACCGTCACCACCTTGCTCACACGGGTTGAAGTTGACCCGAAAGATCTGGCGTTTGCAAAGCCCACCAAACCGATCGGGCCGGTTTACACGCAGGATGAAGCGAAGCGCGTCGCGGCTGAAAAACACTGGGTCATGGCACCTGACGGCGACAGCTTCCGGCGCGTCGTCGCCTCGCCGCAACCGCTGCGCGTACTCGGGCTCGATCCGATCCGCTGGCTGCTCGAACGGGGTGCGCTGGTGATTGCCGCGGGCGGCGGCGGTATTCCGGTGGTTCGGGGCGCTGACGGGCACAGCCTGCAAGGCGTGGAGGCGGTGATCGACAAGGATTTGTGCAGCGGTGTGCTGGCGCATGAGCTGGAAGCCGACTGCCTGGTGATTGCCACCGACGTGGCGGCGGTTTACCTGGACTGGGGCACGCCACAGCAGCGGGCGCTTGGGAAAGTCTCACCGACAACCTTGTCCAGTTTAAGTTTTCCGGCAGGTTCGATGGGCCCGAAAATCGATGCGGCCTGCCGCTTTGTGAAAGCCAGCGGCAAACGCGCCGTGATCGGCTCACTGGACCAGATTGAAGCCATGCTGTCGGGCGAGGCGGGCACCCAGATCACTCTGGATGGCGAGGACTCGCTGTGATGGAGCGCGCAACCAGCGTTTCACTCGTCGCTTACTCGCTATGTTTTTGATAGCTACTTGCGCATGTTTAGCATGGGCTAGAGCCACTTTCTCTCAAATTCCAGGCCTATTTCATCGTCATGTCTGATTGACGCGTGGTTGATGCACGCGCAAGGTGAGATTTGGTTGATGCGACCGTAACAACATAACCTTAGACGAAGCAACCTCGTACAAACCCAACTGACATGAATACGCCTTCACAAACCCTTTCCGGTACTCATGCGGGTCAATCCAGTGAGCAATCGCCCTCCTCAGTGCAATCCGGCGACACGGATGACACAGATATGGCGGCTCAAACGCTGAAAGACCCGGTGTGCGGCATGACTGTCACCTCCGCATCGCCACACCATCTGGCACATGAAGGCCGTACCGTCTATTTCTGCAGCGCCGGCTGCAAATCAAAGTTTGCAGCCAGCCCGGCCAAGTACGCCGTTGCTTCAGATGTTTCCGGTGCCAGCGAAGGTGCGATGGAGAGCAGTTCTGCGCCCTCACCCGTCAATGGTGTTGCGACGATGTACACCTGCCCGATGCATCCCGAGATCCGCCAGGACCATCCCGGTGCCTGCCCGAAATGCGGCATGGCGCTAGAGCCCGAGATGCCCAGCCTCGAAGAGGCCGAGAACCCTGAACTGCTGGATTTCAAACAGCGCTTTGTCTGGACGCTGCCGCTGACCATCGCCGTGACCGTGCTGGCGATGGCCGGTCACCGGATGCAATGGTTCGACATGGCCACGCAAAGCTGGATTGAACTGGTGCTCACGCTGCCCGTGGCCCTGTGGGCGGGCTGGCCGTTCGTCGTACGGGGGGTGCAGTCGGTGCAGAGCCGCAGCCCCAACATGTGGACCCTGATCGGACTCGGTACGTCTGCCGCGTTTATCTACAGTGTCATCGCTACGGTGGCACCGGGCGTATTCCCGGCCACGTTCATGTCGATGGGCCGCGTGTCTGTATACTTCGAGGCAGCGGCCGTCATCATTTCGCTGACCCTGCTGGGACAGATTCTTGAACTCAAGGCGCGTTCGCAAACCTCGGCCGCCATCAAATCCCTGCTGGGGCTGGCGCCCAAAACAGCCCGGCGTATCAACGCCGATGGTGCCGAAGAAGATATTGCGATCACCCATGTTCATGTCGGGGACAGCCTGCGCGTGCGACCCGGAGAGAAAGTGCCTGTCGACGGTGTGGTGCTTGAGGGCAGCAGCGCGGTGGATGAATCGATGCTAACCGGCGAACCCATGCCCGTCACGAAACGCGCTGGCGACAAACTGATTGGCGCCACGATGAACACCAGCGGGGCGCTGGTGATGCGCTCCGAACGGGTGGGCTCGCAAACCGTGCTGGCCAGCATCGTGCAGATGGTGATGCAGGCCCAGCGCTCACGCGCACCGATGCAGCGCATGGCCGATCAGGTGGCGGGCTACTTTGTTGTTACCGTGGTCGGCGTGGCCCTGCTGACTTTTGTAGCCTGGGGGCTGTTCGGACCCGAGCCAAGCTGGGTCTATGGCCTGATCAACGCAGTGGCCGTGCTGATCATTGCCTGCCCGTGCGCGCTGGGCCTGGCCACACCGATGTCGATCATGGTGGCCACTGGCAAGGCCGCCACGCAGGGCGTTCTTTTTCGCGACGCCGCGGCAATCGAGAACTTCCGCAAGGTCGATACGCTGATCGTGGACAAGACCGGCACGCTGACGGAAGGAAAACCGCGCTTCAATCGCGCGGTGGCCTCGCCGGGCTTCACCGAAGACGAGGTCCTGCGCCTGGCGGCCAGTCTCGACCAGGGTAGCGAACATCCGCTGGCCGCAGCCATCGTCAGCGCCGCCAAAGAGCGCGGCCTGGCACTCGACAAGGCCGACAACTTCGAATCCAGTTCCGGCATAGGCGTTCGGGGTAGCGTCGGTGGCCGTCAACTGGCGCTGGGCAACACGGCGCTGATGACCCAGCTGGGAGTAAATGTCGATGATCTGAAATCGCAGGCCGAATCGCTGCGGGCCGAAGGCGCCAGCGTGATGTTTCTGGCGGTCGATGGAAAGCCGGCCGGACTGCTGGCCGTGTCAGACCCGATCAAGGCCAGCACGCTGGAGGCGCTGACTACGCTAAGGTCGTTTGGCATGCGTGTGATCATGGCCACCGGCGATGGGCTGACCACCGCCAAGGCCGTCGCGGCCACGCTCGGCATCACGGAGGTTTACGGCGAGGTCAAGCCCGCCGACAAACTCGCTTTGGTAGACAGGCTGCAACGCGAGGGCTGCGTGGTGGCCATGGCGGGCGATGGTATCAACGATGCCCCTGCACTGGCCAAAGCGGATGTAGGTGTGGCCATGGGCACGGGCACCGATGTGGCGATGAACAGCGCGCAGGTCACGCTGGTCAAGGGCGACCTGCGCGGTATTGCGCAGGCCCGGGTCATCTCGAACGAGACCATCGCCAACATGAAGCAGAACCTGGCCTTTGCTTTTGTCTACAACACGCTCGGTATTCCTTTGGCTGCGGGTGTGTTGTTCCCTTTCACTGGCTGGCTGCTGTCGCCGATGATCGCGGCGCTGGCCATGAGCCTGAGTTCGGTGTCGGTCATCTCCAACGCCTTGCGTTTGCGGCGCTCCGGCGCGGCACGCAGTCCTGCCAAAAGATCCAGCTACCGGCTCGCTGCGGCAGCCACGGCCGCCCCGCAGGACAAGCTGTGAGTGGAGGTCAGATTCCATTTCCAGATCATTCGTGAACGCGAGGGCGAAGCGCGGGCAGTGCAGACGTACGGCGAGCAAATCCGACAAACGTGCACGGATGATCTAGAAGTGGAATGACGAGTCGCCCTGTTGCTTGATATGCATCAAGACGCGCTTCTGGCGCGCGCCTAGCATCGATATTGACCGCACCTTACCGCCCGAACCGCTGTTCATCAACGTTCTGGCTGCGTGGACCCCCGCAAGTAACTCAAACGAAAGCCGACCATGATGACTATTGCACGCACCAAAACCTTTATCGCCATGACCGCCCTGCTCGCCGCATCGGGCGCTTTCTCTGCAACGCCGGCAAAAACCGAAAAGGTCAGCGAGGCCCCGTTGGCCGCGCCAAAAGTCAAACCACTTACGACCGCTGCCGATCCGATAAAAAACGCCGTTCTGATTGGCCGCGTCGCTACTGGCAACATGATGTTTCAACTGGAGCTGGAAGGCTCTGAGCCCATGTGGATGCAGATGGGAACGCCACCGGTGTGGTCCGCACATCAACCTGCTGCAGACGAGCGTTACCACGTCGAGTTGAAACTGAGCGACCCGAAGTCGAAGACGCGCATTCCCTACGCCAACGTGAGCTTCGCCGCGACCCACAAGGAAAGCGGCAAGACCAGCACCCTGCCGCTTCCACCCATGTGGGGCAGCAGTGGCCTGCACTACTCGGCCAACAGCGCGTTACTCGGGGACGGCGTCTATGCCGCAACCGTCACCGTTGATGTACCGACCTTCCAGCGCGAGCTGAAGGACAAGGATTTGTGGGCCAAACCGGTGAGCGCCAGGTTCCATTTCAAGCTGAAAGACGGAAAACTCACTGAAGTGTCAGAGGCTGCCCGTTAGGCAAGCGCTGAATAATTCCCCACAGAAGCGCGGTACCCGGATGGGGATGGGCTTGCCAAGACAGCTTTGGCCGCCGACATCTGGATATTGGCAAGGAATTCAACGCTGCAGACCGCCCCCTGATCCTATATAGCGGGTGATCGCGCGCTGCGAGGGATTGTTCAGCGCTTCCTTCGGCTGATGGGAAGAGGCTCCAGACTGCCCCATCCTCGACTACTGAGCGATCAGGCGCACCAGCACTATCGGTTGGAGCCCATCTTTACAAGATGAAATCATGACGATTCGGTGTATTGCGCTTTGTTTGATGTACCGCAAACCGTCTCGCAACTGACAGGGTGAAACTGCAGCCTGTCTCAAGGAGATGACTATGCAATTGCGTAACCGAATTCTCGTCGGAATAGCTGTCAGCGCAGGGCTGCTCACAGGCGCTTTGGCCCAGACCCAAAAAGACTGGAAAGCCCCCGACATCAGCAAACTGCCCGACGACAAATACGGGCAGTCGGTGCGCCAGGGCAAGGCGTTAATGGAGGAAACCTACAAACACATCGGTCCCGAGGTCAAAGATGCCAGCAAGCGCTACGCTGGCAACAACCTCGCTTGCGTGTCCTGTCACGTAGATTCTGGCGGGCGCAAATTCGGTAACCCATGGGTAGGTACCTTTGTGAGTTTTCCGCAATATCGGGGCCGCGAAGACGCCGTTTCTACCACCGAGGAACGCATCAACGGCTGCATGGAACGCAGCATGGATGGCCGCAAGCTGCCGCTGGAAAGCACTGAAATGAAGGAGATGATGAGCTACCTGCACTTCCTGTCCACTGACATACCCGTGGGTGCAAAGCTTGATGGCAGTGGCACCCTGAAACTCAAGGCACTGACGCGGGCCGCAGACCCGGTGGCTGGCAAGCAGGTCTACGCGACTACCTGCGTGGCATGCCATGGCGAGAACGGTCAAGGCCTCAGGCGCGGGAAACCGGGCGACGCCAACGGCTATCAGTTTCCGCCGCTCTGGGGTCCGGACAGCTACAACAACGGCGCCGGCATGGCCCGGGTGACACTGGCTGCCGGATTCATCAAGGGCAATATGCCCAGCGGCGTGACCCACGTCAACGCTGTGTTGACCGATGAGCAGGCCTTCGACGTGGCAGCGTATGTGAACAGTCAGCCGCGGCCGGTCAAGCCAAATCTTCAAGCTGATTTTCCGGCGCGAAAAAACAAGCCGGTGGACGCCGCCTTTGAACCCTATACGCCGGGCTTTTCAGCAGAGCAGCACAAGTTCGGTCCATGGCAGCCGATCCTCGCGGCCCGGGAAAAAGGAATCTTCCCGCCGAAATGATGGCGTACTGCGCGATGAAGCCGTTACCGCGACCAACCTACTAACCAGACCGTGGCCAGCAGGCCCGTTTTATAAGGCAGCCCGACATGCAAGCTCTCATCTACAACGGCCCCGGCAAAAAGAATCTTGAAGATCGTCCAAAGCCCACCATCCTCAAGCCGACTGATGCGATCGTGAAGATCACCAAAACGACGATCTGCGGTACCGACCTGCATATTCTCAAGGGTGACGTACCCACCTGCAAGCCCGGCACCACGCTGGGGCACGAAGGTGTCGGCGTGATTGACTCCGTCGGCCCGGGCGTCGCCACCTTCAAGCCGGGTGACCGGGTGCTCATCTCCTGCATCACCGCCTGCGGGCGCTGCGACTATTGCCGCAGGGGCATGTATTCGCACTGCACCACCGGCGGCTGGATTCTGGGCAACAGCATCGATGGCACGCAGGCCGAGTTCGTCCGAATTCCGTATGCAGATACCAGTCTTCACCCGATACCCAAGGGCGCCGACGAAGAGGCATTGGTCATGCTGAGCGACATCTTGCCGACGGGCTTTGAGTGCGGTGTGCTCAATGGCAAGGTCCAACCCGGCTCCACCGTAGCCATCGTCGGCTCCGGACCGATCGGGCTGGCGGCGTTGCTCACGGCACAGCTCTATTCGCCGTCAGAAATCATCATGATCGACCTCGACGACAACCGGCTGGCGGTCGGCAAACGCTTCGGCGCGACGGCTACCATCAACAGTGCGGATGGGAAAGCGGCTGCAACAGTCATGAAACTGACGGATGGCCGCGGCGTGGACACCGCCATCGAGGCGGTCGGCATTCCTGCCACCTTCGAGCTATGCGCCGAAATCGTCGCGCCGGGCGGCACGGTCGCCAATGTGGGCGTGCATGGCGTGAAGGCTGATCTGCACCTCGAAAAGCTGTGGTCGCACAACATCACGATCACCACGCGGCTCGTCAATACCGTCTCTACACCGATGCTGCTCAAAACAGTGCAGTCCAAACGCATCGACGCCACGCAACTCATCACGCACCACTTCAAGCTCGGTGACATCCTGAAGGCCTATGACACCTTCGGAAAGGCTGCGGACACCAAAGCGCTGAAAGTCATTATCGAAGCGTAAGCCGGCACCTTCACGGATCGACCGCGCACTTCCAGACGGAGGACTCAGCATGATCTCTAGAAGGCAATTTGCCATCTCAGCCGGCTTGATTACCGCCAACCCGATGGCCATACAAGGCTGTACGCCGTCCGGCAGAGACGGTAACTACGAGGAAGCGGTAGCCAGAATATGGCGACCGCCGCCACAGGACTTATCCAACAGCGCACTACTCAGGCGCGAACTGGTCCGCCACGCGACGCTGGCGCCGTCCAGCCACAACACGCAATGCTGGAAGTTTGCGGTCGAGGAGAAGAGCATCTCCATTTTTCCGGACCTGACGCGCCGGTGCCCGGCGGTTGATCCGGACGACCATCACCTGTATGTTTCACTTGGCTGCGCTGCTGAAAACCTGACTCAGGCCGCTTTGGCGAACGGGCTGAAGGGAGAAGCCGTTTTTGAGGTCGCGCCGGCCGAGGTGTTGAAGATCAACCTTCAGCCGACCCAGCCGGTCGAATCGCCCCTTTTCAAGGCCATCAGCGAGCGGCAATGCACCCGCAATGAATTCGATGGTCAGCCGGTGTCAAGTGAAGATTTGCGCCTGCTGGCGCTAGCCGCCACCGGCAAAGGCGTTCAAGTGCTGCTGTTCACCGAAAAACCCGCGATGGAAAAAGTTCTTGAGTATGTTGTTCAAGGCAACACCGCCCAGATGAACGATGCGGCCTTTGTGGCAGAGCTGAAGACCTGGATTCGTTTTAACGACGCTGAGGCGGTGCGTACCGGCGATGGGCTGTTTGCAAGGGCGTCGGGCAACCCGTCTGTGCCGCGCTGGCTGGCAAGCCCGCTGTTTCCGGTGTTATTCAGAACAGACAGCGAGAACGACAAGTACGCCAAACACGTTCGCAGCTCCGCCGGCATCGCCATTTTCGTGTCCGATGCCAACGACAAAGCCCATTGGATAGAGACAGGCCGCTGCTACGAGCGCTTCGCCCTGCAGGCCGCTGCGCTCGGCATCCGCAACGCATTCCTGAATCAGCCGGTGGAAGTCGGAACGCTCAGGCCGCAGTTCGCCAGTTTTCTCGGCATCGGCCAGCGCCGCCCCGACTTGGTGGTGCGGTTCGGACGCGGGCCGCTCATGCCGCAGTCTTTGAGACGGCCGGTGGACGCGGTACTCGCATGAGCCCGCCGGAGCAAGCGAGCATGGCCGGTAAAACGCATCAGCCTGCACCTGACGACATCCGGAAGACGCACTAGCCTGCAGAAGCAAACATGCAGATTCCTTTCACTGTCGATCAGTTCTACGGCGTTTTCGGCGCCTACAACCTCGCCGTGTGGCCAGTGCAGGTGGGGCTGGTTGGCCTTGCCGGCTTCGCCGTGGTCATGCTTGTCTACCCGCAGCGCTGGTCCGGCATGGCAATCTCGGCCATTCTTGCTTTTCTGTGGGTTTGGATGGCCCTGGCTTATCACCTCGCCTTCTTCTCGTCCATCAACCCATTGGCTTATGTCTTTGCCGCCTTCTCGCTGGTGGGCGCCGCGGTCATTGCCTGGCAGGGCGTCGTTCGTCGCCGGCTTGAATTCAGAATAAAACCGGGCGTCCGAGCGTGGGTCGGCGCCAGTCTTGTCGCCTTTGCGCTGCTGGTGTATCCCGCATGGTCTTCTCTGGCCGGACACCACTACCCGGGATTAGCGACGTTCGGGCTCCCCTGCCCCACCACGATATTCACAATCGGCCTGCTTGCATTTCTGGTGACGCCGTATCCGCGCGGCCCGTTCGTGGTTCCGGTCATGTGGTGCTTCGTCGGTAGCCAGGCCGCATTTTTATTCGATGTACCTCAAGACTTCGGACTCGCCCTCGCAGGCGTTGCCGGCATCGTTCTGCTACTGCGTTCAAAAGCAAAAGCGTCTCGCGCGGGTGTGCCGACATGAACAATCGTGTGCTCGCTTCAGTACCAGCAGTGATTTTCTCGGTCGTCCTGATCGCCGCGCTGTTGATCTGGTGGCGCTTTGACCAGGACATCGAACGGGCCGCAGCCCGCGCCGCACAGGGTAGCGTTTTGGTGGCCACACGTTGCGGCCCGATTGAATACCAGGAAGCCGGCGCTGGCGTGCCGCTATTGATGGTTCATGGCAGCGGTGGCGGTCACGACCAGGGCATGGCATTTGCTCAGTCATTGACTGAGCGCGGTATTCGGGTGATTGCGGTGTCGCGCTTTGGCTACCTGCGCACGCCAATGCCTCAGGACGCCTCACCCGCCGCTCAGGCCGACGCGCATGTGTGCCTGCTCGATGCGCTGGGAATTCGCCAGGCGGCGGTGCTCGGCGGCTCGGCTGGCGGCCCGTCGGCCATGCAAGTGGCGATTCGTCACCCTGACCGTGTCAACGCACTGGTGCTGCTGGTGCCGCTGGCCTGGAAGCCCGGCTCACTGGACGATTCCGTTGCCCCGTTGGCGCCCTGGACTGAAAGCATGATGATGCGGCTGGTCGGATCGGACTTCATTTTCTGGGCGGGGCGGCATCTGGCACCTGACCTCTTGATCCGCTACTTGCTCGCGACCCCGCCTGAACAGGTGGCGGCCGCCAGCCCGCAGGAACGGGCGCGCATCAACGCCATCCTCGACCACATCCTGCCGGTTTCTGCGCGGGCCGATGGGTTGCGCAGCGACTCGGTTCTTGGCAAAAGCCTGGGGCGTTACCCGCTGGAGTTGATCCGCGCGCCCACGCTGCTCATCAGCGCGCGCGGAGACGGCTACGGCACCTATGCCAGCGCGCAGTACACCGTCAGCCAGATCGCTGGCGCGAAGTTTGTCGGCTTTGACGCTGGTGGTCACACCTGGGTCGGACATGACGACGAGGTCCAGGCAGAAATCGTGAAGCTGCTGATCCCGAACAAGGCCATGCCATGACGCTGGAAACAGGGCATGCCACGCATCCAGACAGAACACCAGGCGAGGTCACCGTTGAAGCATCCAGCGCGGCCGCGCCAACCGCACCGGCCGCCGCGCCTGCCAGCGAGGTGGTGTTCTCAGCACACGGCCTGGCCAAGGTTTACCGCAGCGGCGAGGTCGAGGTTCACGCGCTGCGCGACGTCGACCTCGAAATCCGCCGCGGCGAGTTCGTGGTCTTGCTGGGCGCATCGGGCAGCGGCAAATCAACCCTGCTCAACATTCTGGGGGGGCTTGATGTGCCCAGCAGCGGTGAGGTTCGCTTTGGCGACCATGCCCTGACAGGTGCCACCGACAGCGAACTCACCACCTACCGCCGCGAGCATGTCGGCTTCGTGTTCCAGGTCTACAACCTGATTCCCAGCCTGACGGTGCGTGAGAATCTGGCGTTGGTCACTGACATTGCGACCAACCCGATGCAGGTCGATGAAGCCATAGAGCTGGTCGGGCTGACGCCACGGCGAGACCACTTTCCGGCGCAACTGTCGGGCGGCGAGCAGCAGCGGGTAGCCATCGCGCGCGCCATCGTCAAGCGCCCCGACGTGCTGCTGTGCGATGAGCCGACCGGTGCACTCGACTACGTGACCGGCAAGCTGGTGCTTGAAGTCATCGCGAAGATCAATGCGGAACTCGGTACGACGGCCATCGTCATCACGCACAACGCAGCTATTGCGGGCATGGCTGACCGGGTGATCTACCTGGGTGACGGGCGCATCCAGAAGATCGAGATCAATACGCACAAGGTCAGCCCCTCGGAGCTAAGCTGGTGATGACAAGTTCCCCCCGGGCGGCTTCGCCGCTCCCCCTCAAGGGGGCAACACCAGCGGCCGGGCAAAGCCCGATCCGCGGCGTTTGCTTGCTCGGATCTCGCATTTCATTTGTCACGGGTGACTTGAGACTGGGACGGTGGCCCAGTTGAAAGCCTTAGACCGCAAACTGCTGCGCGACTTGCGCCTGATGTGGAGCCAGGTGCTGACCATCGCGCTGGTGGTGGCCAGCGGTGTTGGCGGCTTTATCACTACCTTGTCGGCGGTGGATTCACTGACCCTGGCGCGCGACCGCTTCTACGCCAGCGGCCATTTCGCCGATGTATTCGCCAGCGTCAAGCGTGCACCCAATGCGTTGGTGCAGCCGCTTCTCAACCTGCCGGGTGTAGCAGACGTACAGATTACCGTTGAGCAGATCGTTCGCATCGAGCTGCCTGGTGTGTCCGATCCGGTCGTCGGTCAATTGATCGGTGTCGACCCGCAAGTGCCCATGCGCATGAACCGCGTGACTGTGCGCACGGGTCAGGCGCTCAGCGACACAGCACTCAAAGACCAGGCGATTCCGGCGCTGGTATCAGCTGCCTTCGCCGACGCGCGCGGCCTGGTGCCAGGCACGCGAATTTCGGCTCTGATCAATGGCAAGCGCCGCACCCTGGAAATCGCCGGGATCGCCCTCTCGCCCGAATACATCTTTGCCAGCCAGCAGGGCGCACCAGACCTGCGAGGCTTCGGCGTGTTCTGGGTACCACGCGATACGCTGGCCGCTGCCTACGACATGGAAGGCGCGTTCAACCGCATTGCAGTCAAGCTGGCTCCTGGCGCATCTGAGCCCGACGTGATCGCCCAGCTGTCAGCGCAGCTCTCGCGCTACGGCGGGCGCGAAGCCCACGGCCGAAAAGACCAGGCTTCGCACGCGACTCTCGACGGCGAGATCAAGCAGCAACGCGTGCTGGGCACCTTTTTACCGTCTATCTTTCTCGCCGTGTCCGCCTTCCTGCTGAACGTGGTGGTGTCGCGGCTGGTGGCCACGCAGCGCGAACAGATTGCGGCCATGAAGGCACTGGGCTACCCGAACCGAACGATTGGCCTGCACTACCTCAAGCTGGTACTGGTCATCGTGGCGCTGGGCCTGGTGCTCGGCGTGGCGCTCGGAAACTGGCTGGGCCGACTCTTCACCGGCCTGTACGCGCAGTCTTTCCACTTCCCGAGTTTCGAGCACACCGTTGCCCCGTGGCTGCTAGTCGTCAGTATGGGCATTACGGTGGCGACTGCCGTGCTTGGCACACTCAATACGATTCTGGCCACAGTACGTCTGGCACCGGCCGAGGCGATGAGGCCGGCAGCGCCCGGGCGCTATCGGCGCACGCTGATCGAGCGGCTGGGCATCACGCGCATCTCACCGGCGCTGCGCATGATTTTGCGCAATATGGAGCGTCGTCCGCTGCGCACGGCGCTGTCGATAGGCGGGGTGGCTGCCTCGGTCGCGATTGTGGTGATGGGCAACTTCTTTAAAGATGCCATCGACTACATCGTTGACGCCCAGTTCAATGTTGCGATGCGCAGCGATGTGGTGGCCTGGATGCCAGAGCCGGCTGACGACAGCGCCCGGCACGAGCTGGCCCGTCTGCCCGGCGTCACGGCGGTCGAATCGGGGCGCGACGTGGCCGTGCGCTTTGTCAACGGCCATATCACCGAGCGTGGCGCGATTCAGGGCTTTGCACGGCATGCCGAGCTGCGCCGCATCATTGACCTGGACAAGCGGGTGGCCACCCGTTTGGACAACGACGGCCTGGCGATGACGGATCGGTTGGCCAGCAAGCTGGGTTTGCGCGTCGGCCAGATGGTCAGCGTTGAGGTACTTGAAGGTCGGCAGCGCACGGTGGCTGTGCCCTTGACTGCGACGGTGCGCGAGATGATGGGTCTGAGCGCTTACATGGAGCGCCACGCGCTGAATAGGCTGTTGCAGGAAGGTGACCTGTCGACGCAATTTGCGCTGGCCATTGAGCCCGGTCGTGAAGCTGACATGCTGGAGGCCAGCAAGCAACTGCCGCGCATCGTCGGCGTGTTCAGCAAGGCCACGATGCTGCGCAACATGCAAGAGCTTAGCGCCCGCAACATTCGCATCATGAGCATGGTTCTTACCATCTTTGCCACCGTCATCGCTGTCGGCGTGGTCTATAACAACGCCCGCATCGCGCTGGCCGAGCGCACCTGGGAGCTGGCCAGCCTGCGCGTGCTGGGCTTCACGCGGGCTGAGGTGTCGGGGTTGTTGCTGGGAGAAATGGCGATCAGCATCGCCATTGCCTTGCCGCTGGGCATGGCCTTGGGCTATTGGCTGGTACACCTCGTCAGCGCTCTGGTTTCATCCGATCAGTTTCTGTTCCCGGTGGTCATCCGGACAACGACCTACGCCTGGGCCGGCCTGGCGGTGTTGACATCGGGTGTGGCCAGCGCGCTGGTAGTACGCCGCCGTATCGACAAGCTCGACATGGTGGCGGCGCTAAAAACCCGTGAGTAAAACCCCGCGAATGAAATGAGAACCGCATGAAACACAAACCCTGGATTTTCGGAGGCGCCGCCGCCGTGGTGGTGGTGCTCGCCGTGGCATGGGCGTTCGCGCCACGGCCGGTCGAGGTGGAGTTGTCGCCGGTGACGCAGGGTCACTTCGAAACCACTGTCGATGAAGATGGAAAAACGCGGCTGACCGATCGTTACGTGGTTTCAGCACCGCTGGCTGGGCGGCTGGCGCGCATCACATTGAAAGAGGGTGATGCCGTGACCGCGGATATGCCGCTGGCGCAACTGAGTTCGGTCTTGCCCGCCATGCTGGACGAGCGCACGTCGCGCGAGCTGCGGGCGCGCGTCGAGGGTGCGCAAGACAACGTAGCTCGCACCGGCTCACGCGTTGCGCGCGCGCAAGTATCGCTCGATCAGGCGAAAAACGAGGTTCGCCGCAGCGAGCAATTGGCGCAGCAGGGATTCATCGCGCCAGTCAAAGTCGAGACAGACCGGTTAGCAACCCTGGGCGCGCAGCGTGAACTCGAAGCCGCAGCGGCAGAACGGCGCATGGCCGCGCACGAACTGGAGCAGACGCAGGCGGCACTGGGCGCGGTGCGCCAACCGGCAACGGGTGCCGGTGCGGGTACCGGCAAGAGCGGCTTTATGGTGCGTGCGCCTTCGGCTGGTCGCGTGCTGCGTGTCTTGCAAACCAGCGAAGGCACAGTGACGCTAGGCGCACCGCTGTTCGAGATCGGCGACACACATCGCATGGAACTCGTCGCAGAGCTGCTGACCACTGACGCACTGCTGACCCGGCCCGGCAGCCGCGTGATGATCGAACGCTGGGGCGGCCCCGCAACGCTGGAGGGCCGGGTGCGCAGCGTTGAGCCGGCGGCGTTCACCAAGGTGTCGGCGCTCGGCGTTGAGGAGCAGCGCGTGCGGGTGGTGATCGACATGACCAGCCCGCAGCCCGAGTGGGAAGCGCTCGGTGACGGCTACCGCGTCAGCGTGCGCATCGTCACGCTGGCAGAAGACAAGGCCATCCAGGTGCCTGTGAGTGCGGTGTTTCCGATGCCGGCTGCCAGCAAGAGTCAGGCAAGCGCCAACGGTGTCCCGGAGTCTGCACCGAGCTTCGCAGTATTCGTAGCAGACGAGGGCCGCGCACGTCTGGTTCCGGTGGTGCTGGGCGCCCGAAACGGCAGCACGGCCTGGATTCGCAGCGGTCTCGTCTTGGCCCAGCAAGTGATCGTCTACCCGCCCACGACCGTGAGGGACGGCGTGCGCGTCAAGGCGCGCAAGGTGTGAGCAGGCGTGACCGACAAGGGGACTTCATGAACGGATCGAAATGGGCGGTTATCGGTGCGGCGCTTTTCGTACTGCTGCTGGCGTTGGCGATCGGTGCCGCCATCTATGGCTCGCGGCGCTGGGAACAAGGCACTCAGACGATCCTGACGCAGCTCGAGGCAACCCGGATGTCACCGTCGCCCGCACGCTATGACGCGCGCGAGCTCGATGGCTTGCCCGCGCCGGTGCAACGCTTCTTTCGCGCCGCGCTGAAGGACGGCCAGCCCATCGTTGCAGCCGCGTCCGTCACGCATTCAGGCACCTTCAACATGAGCGAGACCGCCGAACAGTGGAAGCCCTTCACCTCCAGACAACGGGTCATCACGCAGCGGCCGGGTTTCGACTGGGACGCCCGCATCATGATGTTTCCCGGCGTGCCAGCCCACGTGCATGACGCTTACGTTGCAGGCGAGGGGCTGCTGCGCGGTGCGCTGTTCGGGCTGGTACCAGTGGTCAACATAGCGGGCACACCAGAGCTTGCGCGTGGCGAGTTGCTGCGCTTTTTTGCCGAGATGGCCTGGTACCCCACCGCGCTGTTGCCCAGCCAGGGCGTGCGCTGGGAGCCGGTCGATGAAGCGGCGGCGCGCGCCACGCTCACCGACGGCCAGCTGGCCGTCACGCTGCTGTTTCGATTTGGCGAAGGTGGCCTGATAGACACCGTGCGTGCTGAAGCGCGCGGCCGGGTGGTCGACGGGGAAACCACGAGCGCGCCGTGGCAGGGCCGATTCTGGAACTATGCGGAGCACGGCGGCATGCGCGTGCCCCTGAATGGCGAGGTCGCCTGGATGCTGCCGGAGGGCGCAAAGCCCTACTGGCGCGGAACCACCACCTCAGTGAACTATGAGTTCGCGAAGTGAATGGCGATGACATGTTGAGCAGCCCCGACAAACGCCACTTTTACCCACGCCTGGCTGCGTTTTTTGCGCTGGCGTTCGCCTGGTCGTGGACATGCTGGCTGCTTTCGGTGCTCGCCAAGCCGTATTCAGCCCCGCTCGCGGTCTTGCCCGGTCTACTGGCGGGTTTTGGTCCGGGCGTTGCGGCTGTCGCGGTGGTCAGCTACGTCGGTGGCCGCGATGGCCTGCGTGCGTGGCTGGCGCGCTGCCTGCAATGGCGTGTCGGCTGGGGCTGGATGGCGCTGGCGTTTCTTTTACCGCTGGTGACGGTGGCAATCGCCGCCGCCGTTCACGTCGCGCTGGGCGGCACGCTGCCACCCTCGCCTGCCTCGGGGCATATCGCCAAGGCGGCGGCCAGCTTTTTGTGGATTTTGTTGCTGGGCGGGCCGCTGGGTGAAGAGTTTGGCTGGCGCGGTTACGCCCTGCCCGAGATGACCGACCGCTACGGTTGGCGCGTTGCCAGCCTGGCCCTGGGCGGGGTCTGGGCCGCGTGGCACCTGCCGTTGTTCTTCATGGCCGGCACCTCGCAAAGCCAGACGCCGCTGGCCGGCTTCATCGTGATGACGCTGGCCATCTCGGTGATGTTCGCCTGGCTGTTCAATCACACGCGCCGCAGCGTGGTGCCGGCGCTGGTCCTGCACACGGCAATCAATGCCTGGTCGTTCATCGTCCCGGTGTTGCCGTCTGAAGAGACCCAGCGGCCTTACCTTCTTGCGGTCGGGCTGATGGTGCTGATCGCGCTGGCGCTGCTGCTGCGGCCAGGCAGCAGCGCCCCGCCCATTCACCTCGAAAAGCTGCCAGTATGACTACGCTGTTTGCTCTTCAGCTGGCCTTACCGCTGATCTTTATTGGCTGGATCGCGCTTTGGCAGCCAGGTGAAGTTCACCGCGCAACTGCTCGAAAACGGCGGGAAGCCGGAAATGCAAATTCAAGTCACAGACAACGGCCCCGGTCTCCCGCAGGAATCGCTACGTGTCCTCTTTGACCCCTTCGTCGTCCGCAGCGACACGCCCGCCGAATACGGCATCCATCTCATGGCCTGTTATTTTATCGTCTTCCACCACGGCGGCAAGATCGAGGCCCAAAGCGAGGACGGCAAAGGCACCACTTTTACGTTACGCATACCGCTTCAACCCGAGCTCGCCCCCGCGCCCTCGGGCGATCAGGATTTTCTCCGAAAGGCGCTGTTCAACGAAGCGCTCTGGGAGAAACTGATCTCCACTTCGGAATAGGCCGCACTGGGTCAGGCCGCAGGCGGCATGGTGGGCGGTTTGCGGCGAGAACGGAGAAATTCCCGGTATCGGTCTTGAAGTGCGTTCAACAACTCTTCGCGACTCGTGCCTGGACGACGCGCCAACGCGTCTTTCAGCAGCCTTTCAAAGGTGGCGAAGCGGTGAGATTTTTCTTCTGGTGGACAGGTAAGCTTTTCGTGAAGCGCGGCGATCAGCTTTTCCAGTTCAGGACATCATGAAAGATGTCCCGTAGGATTTCGTCGCGCTGCTGTGACTTGAGTTTGCCGTGCCAGAGGGCGCGGCGATCCTTGAGGTCCTGAAGTGTCATTGCCACAAGCCCAGCACTTTCACGATCGGGAAAGTCCTTGTCACGACTTGCGAACCAAAGCATCCCTCCGATTCGTTCCAGAATGTCCAGCGCGAGGGCGTGTTGTGCCAACTGTTCAGACGTGGGAGCATCCAACAAAGTTTGCTCTTCCCAAGTATTCAATCGTTGGCATCCATCGTGCCAATCCTCAACTTGTGCCTTAAAAAGGCGGAAGACGCGCTTGGATAAACTGCCGGCCAAATCCGCCGGCTCGGCGAAGGTAGTTGCCAACGTATCGGTTGCCATGAGCAGACTATGGTCTGTGTGGGTCGGGTTGGCAAGGTTGAGGTCGGCTACCTTCTCCCAAACCGTTCGAGCAGTTTGCCGTGAATCCCGCCGAAGCCACCGTTGCTGAACACCACCACCAC
>JANNKV010000365.1:0-27512 GCA_031396485.1 Polaromonas sp.
GGGCAGGTCGGCGGATTTGGTGAAGAGGCGCAGGCGCAGCGTGGCGACGTCAAGTTGGGACAACTCGCTGGGGTCGTGCGCCAGATCCCATGCCAGCACTTCGTTTTTGTTGAACGGGTGCGTCGCCAGCGGCCACATGACCGCCAGGCAGCCGCGCTCGGGCGCGAACATGCCCGAGACGTGCAAAAACGGCTTGGCGTTGCCCGGGCTGGTCGGCAAGCCCAGTTCAGCGGCGACGCGATCTTTCTTGTGCAGGCTGAGGCAGAACTCGAACAGCTTGGGCTGCGCGGTGCGAATCAGGCGCGCCAGCGCGATGGTGGCGCGCACGTCTGAGAGCGCATCGTGCGCAGCCTCGTGCATCAGGCCGTTGGCGCGGGCCAGGTCTTCAAGCTTGAAGCTCTGCCGCATGGCACCTGCCTCGTTGGGTCGCCGTTCATCGGGCTTTGTCGGCCAGACGATGCCTTCGGGCCGCAGCGCGTAGGCCATGCGCACCACGTCGAGCAGGTCCCAGCGGCCGCAGTCGTTTTGCCACTCGCGGGCGTACGGGTCGATCAAATTTCGCCAGAGCAGAAAGCGCGTGAATTCGTCGTCAAAACGAATCGTGTTGTAGCCAACGCCGATGGTGCCGGGCTGCGCAAAAGCCTGCTCGATCTGCGCGGCAAAGGCGTGTTCAGGCACGCCGCGTTCCAGGCACAGCTGCGGCGTGATGCCGGTGATCAGACACGACGCCGCATCGGGCAGGTAGTCGTTGGCGGGCTGGCAATAGAGCATCAACGGCTCGCCGATTTCGTTCAGTTCGGCGTCGGTGCGAATGGCGGCAAATTGCGAAGGCCGGTCAGTGCGCGCGCTGATGCCGAAGGTTTCGTAGTCGTGCCAGAGAAAGGTGTGAGCGGCCATGCAGCGGTGTTTGAAGGGGGTTTGGAGGGATTTAGAGGGGGTTTGGATGGTTTTGATAACGAAAGAGGCCTCTAGCCCAGGCAAAACCTGCGTGAGCAGCTATTATTTTTATAGCGCCATGAAAAAAGCCGATAGCGTGATGCTACCGGCCTTTTGCGATGCAAAAAGAAAGTGGCGAGCTTCAGTTCGTCTCGGCCGCCTCGGCTTCAGGCTTGGCTTTGCCTTCTTTCTTCGGCAGCGGCTGAATGTCGAGCTGCACTTCGCCGTTCTCCACGCCTTTTTCGTCCTTGGTCACCAGCATGTCGACCGTCAACCGGCCGCCGTCCATCAGGCGCCCGAACAGCAGCTCGTCGGCCAGCGCCCGGCGAATCGTGTCCTGGATCAAACGCTGCATTGGCCGCGCGCCCATCAGCGGATCGAAACCCTTCTTGCCGAGGTATTTGCGCAGGTTGTCGGTGAAAGTAACTTCCACTTTCTTCTCGGCCAGTTGCGTTTCGAGCTGCAGCAGGAACTTGTCGACGACGCGCAAAATCACCGTCTCATCGAGCGCCTTGAAGCTCACGACCGCATCAAGGCGGTTGCGGAACTCGGGCGTGAACAGACGCTTGATATCGGCCATCTCGTCGCCCGCTTCGCGCGGGTTGGTGAAGCCGATGGTGGCCTTGTTCATCGTCTCGGCACCGGCATTCGTCGTCATCACGATGATGACGTTGCGGAAATCGGCCTTGCGACCGTTGTTGTCCGTCAGCGTGCCATGGTCCATGACCTGCAGCAGCACGTTGAAGATGTCGGGGTGCGCCTTTTCGATCTCGTCGAGCAGCAGCACGCAATGCGGCTTCTTGGTCACCGCCTCGGTCAGCAGACCACCCTGGTCGAACCCGACATAGCCCGGAGGCGCGCCGATCAACCGGCTGACCGCATGACGTTCCATGTATTCGGACATGTCAAAGCGGATCAACTCGATGCCCATGATGTAGGCGAGCTGCTTGGCCGCTTCGGTCTTGCCGACGCCGGTAGGGCCCGAGAACAGGAAGCAGCCAATTGGCTTGTCGTCTTTGCCCAGGCCGGAGCGCGCCATCTTGACAGACGACGCGAGCACGTCGAGTGCCTTGTCCTGGCCGAACACGACGCTCTTCAAATCGCGTTCCAGCGTTTTGAGTTTGCCGCGGTCATCATTGGACACATTGGCCGGCGGAATGCGGGCGATTTTCGCCACGATCTCTTCGACCTCGGTCTTGGTGATGGTTTTCTTGCGCTTGTTGGCCGGCAGAATGCGCTGGGCAGCGCCCGCCTCGTCAATCACGTCGATCGCCTTGTCAGGCAGATGACGGTCGTTGATGTATTTGGCGCTGAGTTCAGCCGCCGCCTGCAGCGCTGCCACGGCGTATTTCACGCTGTGGTGCTCTTCAAAGCGCGATTTCAATCCCTTGAGAATCTCGACCGTTTCCTGCACGGTCGGCTCTACCACGTCGATTTTCTGGAACCGACGTGACAGCGCGGCATCTTTCTCGAAAATACCGCGGTATTCGGTGAACGTGGTCGCGCCTATGCACTTGAGCTGGCCCGAGCTGAGCGCTGGTTTCAGCAGGTTGGACGCATCGAGCGTGCCGCCCGAGGCCGCACCGGCACCGATCAGCGTGTGGATTTCGTCGATGAAGAGCACGCCGTTGGGCTTGTCTTTCAGCGCTTTCAACACGCCTTTGAGGCGTTGCTCGAAATCACCGCGGTACTTGGTACCGGCCAGCAAGGCACCCATGTCGAGCGAATACACCTGCGCCTCGGCCAGAATTTCAGGCACGTCTTTTTGCGTGATGCGCCAGGCCAGGCCCTCGGCAATCGCGGTCTTGCCCACGCCGGCTTCACCCACCAGCAGCGGGTTGTTTTTACGGCGACGGCAAAGGATTTGAATCACCCGCTCGACTTCGTACTGGCGGCCGATCAGTGGATCGATCTTGCCGTCTTTGGCGAGCTGGTTCAGGTTGACGGTGAATTGTTCGAGCGGCGAGGCTTTCTCGTTCTTCTCAACGCTTTCTTCGTTGTCAGCCGCGCTTTCGCCTGCCTTGGTCGGCTCAGGGGGGTCGCTCTTCTTGATGCCGTGCGCAATGATATTGACCACGTCCAGACGCGTCACGCCCTGCTGGTGGAGGTAATACACGGCATGCGAGTCTTTTTCGCCAAAAATGGCGACCAGCACGTTGGCGCCGGTGACTTCTTTCTTGCCATTGCCCGTGGACTGCACGTGCATGATGGCGCGCTGGATCACCCGCTGGAAACCCAGCGTGGGTTGGGTGTCAACGTCATCGGTACCCGCCACCTGGGGCGTGTTGTCCTTGATGAAATTGGCGAGCGACTTGCGCAGATCGTCCACATTGGCCGAACAGGCGCGTAGCACCTCAGCGGCACTGGGGTTGTCGAGCAAGGCGAGCAACAGGTGTTCCACGGTGATGAATTCGTGGCGTTGCTGTCGCGCTTCGACGAAAGCCATGTGCAAGCTGACTTCTAATTCCTGGGCAATCATTGACTTATCCTTTCGGCTTGCTTCTTTACTGCTTGACTAACTTTAATACTTCACAGACTTGTCAGGTGAATATTGGCAGCATTTCTCATAATTCAATGGGTTCACTGACACATTGCAGCGGATGCCCGTTTTTGCGCGCCGCTTCGGTCACCTGATCGACCTTGGTGGCTGCCACATCCTTCGAAAAGACGCCACAGACGCCTTTCCCATCGAGGTGAATCTTCAGCATGATCTGGGTGGCGGTTTCGCGGTCTTTATTGAAAAATTCCTGGATCACCACCACCACAAACTCCATCGGGGTGTAATCATCGTTGAGCAAGACGACCTGGAACATCTGGGGGGGCTTGGTTTTCTGCGGCCGACGCTCCAGAACGACCGCATCACCCCCACGCCCATCGTCCGGCCGCACTGCCGGGGCGGGCGGACGCTGGGGTGTCTTTTCCGGGGGTTTTGTTGCCATGGAATTCATTCTAGCGACCCGCTTGTCCGGCTGCACAACACGGGTCAATTGGTGGCGTGAACGCGACACGCCCGGTGTGATTTTTCATACGGCCGGGTACCCATAAAGAAATAAAAAAAGGCCGCACCGGAAATTCTCCCGGCGCGGCCTTCTCAGAGCCTGAGAATCCGGATGAAATTCATCCGGAAGCCAAATGGCCTGATTGCCTCATCACATGTGGTCAATCATGACCTGACCAAAGCCGGAACAGCTGACCTGGGTGGCGCCTTCCATGAGACGGGCAAAGTCATAGGTGACTTTCTTGGACTTGATGGATTTTTCCATCGAGCTGATGATCAGGTCAGCGGCTGCTACCCAGCCCATATGACGCAGCATCATCTCGGCAGACAAAATCTCCGAACCCGGGTTGACGTAGTCCTTGCCGGCGTACTTGGGTGCCGTGCCATGGGTGGCTTCAAAGCAGGCGACGGTGTCAGACATATTGGCGCCCGGCGCAATGCCGATGCCGCCAACCTGAGCGGCCAGCGCATCAGAAATGTAGTCGCCATTCAGGTTGAGCGTGGCGACCACCGAATACTCGGACGGGCGCAGCAGAATTTGCTGCAGGAACGCGTCGGCAATCACATCCTTGACGATGATTTCCTTGCCGGTCTTCGGATTCTTGAACTTGCACCAAGGGCCGCCGTCGATCAGTTCGGCACCGAATTCGTTCTGGGCCAGCGCGTAGGCCCAGTCCCGGAAGCCGCCTTCAGTGAACTTCATGATGTTGCCCTTGTGAACGATCGTCACGTTGGGCTTGTCGTTGTCGATGGCGTACTGGATCGCCTTGCGCATCAGGCGCTCGGTGCCCTCGCTCGAAACGGGCTTGATGCCGATGCCCGAGGTGTTGGGGAAGCGGATCTTCTTGACGCCCATTTCGTCCTGCAGAAACTTGATCAGCTTTTTGGCCTTGTCGCTGCCGGATTCGAATTCGATGCCGGCGTAAATGTCTTCGGAGTTTTCGCGGAAGATCACCATGTTGGTCTTGTGCGGCTCTTTGACAGGCGACGGAACACCGGCGAAGTACTGGATCGGACGCAGGCACACGTACAAATCGAGTTCCTGGCGCATGGCCACGTTCAGGCTGCGGATACCGCCGCCCACCGGCGTCGTCAGCGGACCCTTGATCGACACCACATAGTCGCGCACGGCGTGAAGTGTTTCTTCGGGTAGCCAGACGTCAGGACCGTACACCTTGGTCGATTTTTCGCCGGCATAAACTTCCATCCAGTGGATCTTTTTCTTGCCGCCGTAGGCTTTCGCCACCGCCGCATCGACCACCTTGAGCATGACGGGCGTGATGTCCTGACCAGTGCCGTCGCCTTCGATAAACGGAATGACGGGCTCGTCAGGCACGTTCAATGAGTGGTCTGCATTGACAGTGATTTTTTGGCCTTGGGCAGGCACTTTGATGTGCTGGTACATAGTGGAAAGTCTCCGGTGGGCCTTGGTGGCGCGCGTTGCGGGGCGCCATGTTTAGCGATTTAGGTAAAAACCCCTAAATTCTATCCGGCAAAAAAATTGGCCTCAAAAATTTATGCCTTAGCCATGTCAACCACCAGTGAACTACTGCCGTTACGGATAAGTCCACGAGACTATCGAGGGCCTTTTTCCAATAACGTTATTTACAGGAAACTCCAAATGAACAAACTTCTTGCCGTGCTGATTTCCACCTTGTTCGCTACTGGCGCTTTCGCCGCTTCCCACGCTGGCGCGCCTATGGCTGCTCCTGCTGCTGCACCTGCTGCCGCTGCTCCGGCAAAAGCTGCTGAAGCCAAGCCAGCTGCCGCTGCTGCAGCCAAGCCAATGGCCGCCAAGAAAAAAGCCAAGAAAGCAAAAGTGAAAGCTGCTGCCGCCAAGTAATCCTGGCGACTTCGGTCTGAATGCCCGCCGCGTGCGGGCATTTTTTATGGCCGTCGTTTATGCTGGCGTGTGTGACTCATTGAAAGGTAACCTCATGTTTTCCAGAGCTGGCGCCGCTGCCGTTGTTTGCCGTCAAGCCTTCGCCCATCTCGCTCATATTGTTGCCGTGGCGACGATACTTCTCCCCCTGGGTGCATCGGCCCAGGACGGCCCTCAACTGAACCTTCAGCGGGTCAAACTGTCCGCCGGCATGAATGTCATTGATGCCCAGCTGGCCCTGACGCCGGAGCAGCGCCAGATCGGCCTGATGTTGCGAAAGGAGATGCCGCAACATGAAGGCATGCTGTTTATCTTCGAGCAGCCGGCCCAGCAGTGCTTCTGGATGAAAAACACCCTGCTACCCCTGACTGCCGCGTTTGTGGCCGACGACGGCACCATCGTCAACCTGGCCGACATGAAGCCGCAAACCACCGATTCACATTGCTCTGCACAGCCCGTTCGCTACGTACTGGAAATGAACCGGGGCTGGTTCGACAAGAAAGGCATCAAGGCCGGCGCGAGGCTCGCAGGTCCGCCTTTCGACAAGCGGTGACGGCCCCCACGTTCGCTCACTGCGTGTAGCTCTCTGCCCCCCGAGGGGGCGCTGCGCCTGCGGTCTGGCGAAGCCAGTCCCGCGGCCCCTGCTGGCCTGAAGACGTAGGTCGAACCATCGTTACGACGAAAAAAAGCCGACATGACGTCGGCTTTTTTATTGGATGAAAGCTTCAGGCAAAGTTCTTTTGCGCGAAATCCCAGTTGACCAGATTCGACAGGAAAGTCTCGACAAACTTCGGACGCTGATTGCGGTAGTCGATGTAATACGCGTGCTCCCACACATCGACCGTCATCAGCGCCTTGTCGCCTGTGGTGAGCGGTGTTCCGGCCGGGCCGGTATTGACGATGTCCACGGTGCCGTCGGCCTTCTTCACCAGCCACGTCCAGCCGGAGCCGAAATTGCCGACAGCTGACTTCACGAAGGCTTCCTTGAAGGCGGCATACGAGCCGAATTTGGCGTTGATGGCGGTAGCCAGAGCGCCAGTGGGTTCGCCGCCGCCGGCGGGCTTCATGCAGCTCCAGAAAAAGGTGTGGTTCCAGATCTGAGCTGCGTTGTTGTAGACGCCACCGCTTGATTTTTTAACGATCTCTTCGAGCGTCATCGCTTCAAATTCGGTGCCCTTTTGCAGGTTGTTCAGGTTCACCACATAGGCATTGTGGTGCTTGCCATGGTGGTATTCAAACGCTTCCTGGCTGTAATGCGGCGCCAGTGCATCAATGGCATAAGGGAGTGCGGGGAGCTTGTGTTCCATGGGGTTTTCCTGTTGATGGTGGGTTGATGAGACGAAATAAAACCAGTGATGACGAATGGCTCAAGAGGTTAATGCAGCCGGGATAGCCGACTGTACAGAACATTGTAAAAACTAAATGAGCCGCGGCGCAGACACGGTCAGATCGACCTCGCCGTCGGCAAGGGTAGCGCGAAGGGCTTGCCCCGTCCGCGTAGCTGTGGCGCTCGTCACGGGCACTCCGTTCATGTCGGCCAGCCAGGCATAACCGCGCGCCAGGACGAGTTTGGGGTCAAGCAGCTGAAGGCGCAGTTGCGCCCGCTCGGTACGCCGTCGGGCGCTTAGAAGGCTGCGCTCAAGCGCTTTTGGGAACAAGGCGTCCAGCGCCTGAACCTTGAGCAATTCGCCACGGAGGTTGGCCCGTATCGCATGTGCCAGCGACCGTGCAAGGCCATCCAGGCGAGCTTGCTGCCGGGTCACGAGGTGTGACGGACGGCTGACGCGGGCCGCCGCCCTGTCGATCCGCTGGCTGTGCGCCTCCAGCTGCCGCCCTACGCCAGTCTGCAGCCGCGAAAAAATCAGGCCCAGCGCCCCGAGCCACACCGCTTGCGGCTCGGCGCACAGCTCGGCCGCCGCGGTGGGCGTAGGCGCGCGTACGTCCGCGCAAAAGTCCGCAATGGTGAAATCGGTTTCGTGCCCCACACCACTGACCACAGGAACGGGTGAGGCCACGATCAGGCGGGCAAGCGCCTCGTCGTTGAAGGCCCACAGGTCTTCCATGGCGCCGCCCCCGCGAACCAGCAGCAGCACATCGACCTCTGCGCGTCGGGCGGCAGTCAGCATGGCCTGCCGAAGCTCGCCAGGGGCTTGACCACCCTGCACGCTCGCCGGGTAAATCACAACTGGAATATGCGGCACGCGCCGCTGCAAAGCCGTCACCACGTCATGCAGGGCAGCCGCGCCGAGGGAAGTCACGACGCCGATGGCCCGCGGCAGGACTGGCAGCGGCCGTTTGCGTGATGAATCGAATAGCCCTTCAGATTCGAGTTTGGCCTTCAAAGCAAGGAACTGCTCGAAGAGGTTGCCCTTGCCAGCCTGCTGCATCGACTCGACCACCAGCTGCAATTCGCCTCTGGGCTCGTACACACCCAGACGCCCGCGCAATTCGACCAGCTGCCCATCGGTCGGCGAAAAATCGAGCAGGCCGACGGCACGCTTGAACATGGCGCAGCGAATCTGGCCCTGATCGTCCTTCAACGAAAAATAGCAGTGGCCACTGGCGGCGCGCGAAAACCCTGTCAGTTCACCCCTGACGCTGACCGGATTGAAACGCGCCTCCAGGCTGTCGGCAATGGCACGCAGCAATGTGCCCACCGGCCAGACCCTGACGCGAGGCTCTAGGCTCGGGCGGTCGCCGCGCTCGAAGGGCTGTGCGATGTCACTCATGGGAGGCTCTGTCGGTCTGCGAACAATAGTGCTCCACAGGTCAGGACTTCATGTCACGTAACCACGAGATGTGCGCTGGAAAGTCTGATGATTGCGTGCAAGTCATTGATTCGAAAGGGTTTTGGCGTGCTTAAAATTTCATCGATTTGTCACATGCACCAGTTGGCGGGCGCTGCCGAGGATTGGTTGACTACTTGTTCACAAAGTTATCCACAAGTTCTGTGGGCTATGTCTTACAGAGCACAGTCACCGAAACAGCAAGGAGCACTTCAGGAATCGCGCTAGGCGGGGGCTGCTGGTAAGCCATAATCCAACCCAACTGTTTGCCTGGAGATGTGTATTGTTTTCGATCATACAAGCCGCAGGGTGGCCTATCTGGCCTCTGGTTGCCTGCTCAATTCTGGCTCTTGCGCTTGTATTCGAGCGTTTTACCAGCCTTAAAACGCCCAAAGTGGCACCGCCGAAACTCACCGACGAAGCGATTACCGTGTCGAGGGGCGGCGTTCCTGCCGCAGAAGTGGTGCGGCAGCTGGAGCAAAACTCCGTGCTCGGAGAAGTTCTGGCCACCGGCTTCAGGGCTCTCAACTCCAACCCGCGCATCACCGAAGCCGACCTGCGCGCCGCGCTGGAAGGTGCCGGGCGGCAGGCCGCTCATAAACTTGAGCGCTACCTCTCGGCCCTGGCCACCATTGCGTCGGCGGCGCCACTGCTGGGTCTGCTGGGAACCGTTATTGGCATGATCGAAATTTTCGGCTCGCAAGCGGGCTCTGGCGGCGTGGCGGGCGCATCTGGGGGCAACCCTGCGCAGCTGGCCCAAGGCATTTCAATCGCCCTGTACAACACCGCGTTCGGGCTGATCGTAGCCATACCCTCACTCATTTTCTGGCGCTATTTCAGGGCCCGCGTTGACGGCTATCTGTTAACAATGGAATTGGCGACAGAACGTTTCGTCCGGCACCTGAACACTTTGAGAAAATAATGACCCGCGCGCTTTTCACTTCGCTTAGTGGGTCGCCCGCTGGGGCTACGGACCTGGCTTGGGGCGGCACGGCGCTGCGGCCGATCCTGGTTACGTTTGCAGGAGCTGCGCAATGAACTTTCGGCCGCATCCCCACGACGAGCCGGAGATCAATCTGATCCCCTTCATTGACGTGTTGCTGGTGGTGCTGATTTTCCTGATGCTGTCGACCACCTACAGCAAATTTACCGAATTGCAGGTCAAGCTGCCCGCCGCCGACGCCGATCAGCAGCGCGACTACCCCAAGGAAGTGATCGTGGCCGTCAGCGTCGATGGGCGCTACATGGTCAACAAAACGCTGGTGGAAGGCCGCAGCATCGAAAGTCTGGGCTCGGCGCTGGTTGATGCCGCAAAGGCCGGCAAGGACAGCGTCATCATCATCAGTGCAGACGCAAACGCCACGCACCAGGCCGTGATCACGGTGATGGAAGCGGCCCGACGTCACGGCTTGAGCCAGATCACCTTTGCCACGCAAAGCAGCGCCCAGGCAGGTGCGCGGTAGATTTTTTTCTGCGTCGACCCTGATCGCCGTGGACGAAAACTGGTGAAAAACGTGTTGCAGAAAGCCTGGCTTTCACGGGGATGGCTGGCGTGGTTGCTATTGCCCCTGGCAGGGGTTCACGGACTGGCCGTCAGTGCCCGGCTTCAGCTCTATCGCCTCGGCGTTTTCAAATCTGAACGATTTCCGGTCGCTCTGGTAGTGGTCGGCAATGTCGTGGCGGGCGGCGCCGGCAAGACGCCGCTGGTCATTGCGCTCGCGAAGCATCTGCAGGTGCAGGGGCGCCACGTCGGCGTGGTTTCGCGCGGTTATGGCCGGTCGGTTGGTGAAACGCTCGAAGTAGGCCCGAATACGCCCATTGAGATGTCCGGTGACGAGCCAGCCCTTATAAAGCGTGCGCTAGCCGCTCCTGTTTTTGTAGCAAACAAGCGCGCGGATGCTGTGCGAGCGTTGCTTGCAGCTTACCCTGACACGTCTGTGGTGCTGTGCGACGATGGCCTGCAGCACTATGCGTTGCAGCGCGACATCGAAATCACCGCATTTGACGACAGAGGCATAGGCAACGGTTGGCTGCTACCGGCAGGTCCGCTGCGCGAGCCCTGGCCAGAACGTCTGAGCCGCGGTGTCGACTTCGTGGTGCATACAGGTCAGGCGCCCGCCTTCGCAGGATTTTCGTCCAGCCGCCGGCTGGCTGACTATGCGGTCACCGCCAGTGGTGATCGGATCGCCTTGGCTTCGCTGAAAGGCGGTCCCGTCACCGCTGTAGCTGCTGTAGCCGAACCCGCGGCATTTTTCAGAATGCTTCGCCAGCGCGGCATCACCCTGCAAAAAACTCTGGCCCTGCCCGACCACCACGACTTCAGCGACTTCGACTTCTCATCATTGGCCGGACAGACCGTACTGTGCACCGAGAAAGACGCCGTAAAGCTTTTTTCCAGACCAGAGTCCGCAACAACAAAACTGCTGGCGGTCCCGCTGGAGTTTTCACCGCAGCCTGCGTTCCTCGACGCGCTCGATGCGCGACTGGCGCAGGTAATTTCTCATTTACCATCACGCCATGGACACGAAACTTCTTGAATTGCTAGTCTGCCCCGTCACCAAGGGCCCGCTGGAATACGACCGCGAGAAGCAGGAGCTGATTTCGCGCAGCGCCCGGCTGGCCTACCCGGTGCGTGACGGGCTGCCCGTGATGCTGGAAAACGAGGCGCGAACCCTCACTGACGAAGAGCTCGGCCTCTGAGTGCGGGCGAAACCGGAATCGCTTCGATGAACTTCACGGTGCTGATTCCTGCGCGGCTGGCTTCCACACGGCTGCCCAACAAACCGCTCGCTGACATCTGCGGCTCACCCATGGTAGTGCGGGTTGCGCAGCGCGCCTTGAAGAGCCACGCCGGGAGGGTCGTGGTGGCGGCAGACAGTCCCGAGATCATCGAGAAATGCGAGGCCTTCGGGATTGCGGCGGTTCTGACCCGGGCAGACCATCCGAGTGGCAGCGACCGCCTGGCCGAAGCCTGCAAGCTGCTCGGACTGGCCGACGACGATGTCGTGGTGAACGTGCAGGGAGACGAACCGCTGATTGATCCGGCGCTGATCGACGCGGTAGCCGTGCAGCTGGGTGAGCGGCCGGATTGCGCGATGAGCACGGCAGCGCATGCCATCGACGATCTGGCCGATTTCATGAACCCGAATGTGGTCAAGGTGGTCCTTGATGCGAAGGGCACTGCGCTGTATTTCAGCCGATCGCCTATTCCCGCGGCGCGTGATTCAGCGGGTACGGCATGGTGGCATGCGGCGGGCTCGCTGCAGGCACCGCTGCGGCACGTCGGCATCTACGGATACCGGGTCAGTTTCCTGCGACTTTTCCCGACTTTGCCACCCTCGCCGCTGGAGCAGCTCGAGTCTCTCGAACAGCTTCGTGCACTGTGGCATGGACACCGCATTGCCGTGCACATCACTCAGCAGGCGCCGGGGCCGGGCGTGGATACGCCGGAAGATCTGGAACGCGCCCGAGCGCTTTTCTCTTAGCAGCTGGCATGTTCATCAAGGGCCCCAAGGTGGGTAAGTCCCAGTGGCTTTGTAAGCCTGCGCATGCGAGCTGCATGCTATCCTCGACTGCAAGACCCCGTGGACTGAGACCGCTATGTCGCTATTTGCGAGTCTCGACCGCACGCGAGCAGCCAACGAACGGTGCGACAAACCGCTTCGGGCTGACTTTCTGAATCCATAAAAATTCGAGGACATCCATGAGACTGATTTTGTTGGGCGCGCCCGGCGCAGGCAAAGGCACGCAGGCCACCTTTATCTGCCAGAAGTTCGCTATTCCGCAGATTTCCACAGGCGACATGCTGCGCGCTGCCGTGAAAGCGGGCACGCCACTGGGCATGGAGGCCAAAAAAATCATGGACGCTGGCGGCCTGGTCAGCGACGACCTGATCATCAACCTGGTGAAAGAGCGTATTGCGCAGGCTGATTGCGCTCAGGGCTTTCTGTTCGACGGCTTCCCGCGCACCATTCCGCAGGCCGACGCGATGAAAGCCGCAGGCGTGAAGCTGGACTATGTGCTGGAAATGGACGTGCCTTTCGAGGCCATCATCGACCGCATGAGTGGTCGCCGTACGCACCCGGCGTCGGGTCGCACCTACCATGTCAAACACAACCCGCCCAAAGTTGCGGGCGTCGATGACGTGACCGGCGAGGCGCTGATCCAGCGCGATGACGACAAGGAAGAAACCGTGCGCAAGCGGCTCGAAGTCTACAGCGCGCAGACCCGGCCGCTCGTCAACTATTACGCCAGCTGGGCCAAGGCTGCGCCTGACGCGGCGCCCAAATACCGCGTGATCAGCGGTATCGGCGGCGTGGACGAGATCACGGAACGGGCATTCAAGGCGCTGGCCAGCTGATTCACCTGCTGCGGGGCACGCAGGTCACCGCTCAGGCAGGGCTGGACCGCAGGCCATAGGCTTTTCCATCGACAAAAAGATACTCCGCGCGGAGTATCGCCTCGCCCTTCTCGCCGACGAACGCAAACCCCACCACCGACACGTTCGTACCCGGTTTGATCTCGGCAACCTTCCACGCCTGCAGGCGGGTCAGCGGGGCCAGCTCGATTTCCCAGCGTTTGTCAGTACGTGTTGGCAGCACGGTTTTGGCGAGCAAAGCCTTTCCGTCTACGGGTGCCGACTGCGCTGGCAAGGCCCGCTGGGCCAGGCCGGCGGGCAAGCGCAGTACAGCCGGCAATTCGAGCTCCAACTCCACATGCGGGTTTTGCCATAACGCTTTGGTGACCCGACCTTCGAGGTAGAGTGGCCTGTCCTGGTCAAAACTGCTCCAGCCATGGTGAGCGCTGGCCGCACTGCCCAAACCAGCTGCTGGCAGCATGAGTGCCGCTTTTAAAACATCACGTCGTTGCATAGTCAACTCCTTTCGAAACGGATTGGTCTGTCTGATTCACGTCTGATTCTTTACGCGTAGGCGATCCATCGCCCGCACGCCATCACTGATAGCCAGAGCGCGGTCGAAACCACCATGTATACCCGAGCCGGAATATCCATTTTGGTGAGCGAGTCTCTGGCATGAAACAGGCCAGCATTGCAACCGGCCACCAGCAGCAGCAGCATCTTCAAAGTGAAAATCCGGTTCGCCAGCAGTTCTTCGGGCTGTGACGCGAACATCAGCAGACCCGACGTGGCAGCCAGACAGAAGCCGGTAGCCGCCAGACCCAGACTCAGGCGTGCGAGCGGCTTGACAGGCAGCGCCGCACCCATGCCAAAGACCCGAAGCTCAAGCAACACGAGATTGCCCAGCAAAAGGCCGATCGCGGCGATGTGCACCACTTCCAGAGCCGGGTAGGCCCACACATGAGATTTAAGCGCCGCGAACATAAATCAGCCGCAAGTGCCCGTTAATCCGGCGTAACCGGGGCCGAATTCGGCTGAGTGAGGAATTCCAGCATCAGCGCCACGCGCGCCTTGACAGGGCTCAAACCGCCCGAATCAGGGAGCAAATCGCCGGGCTTCGGCAACACCCGCCCGTTGACGCAACGCGTGGCACGAACCACCCGCACACCGCCTGCCTGGGCTTGCAGCAAGGCAGCTTCCAAATCCTGGTGCATGGTGCCGTTTCCGGTGGCAGCCACCACCAAACCCTTCACGCCCTGCGCCACCAGCGCCTGCACTACCGCACCGCTGGCGCCCGCGTAGTTCATGACAATCTCGACGCGCGGCCAGTCAGCCGGGGCTGGCAGACTCGCTATATTTTTGATAGCTTCTTGCGCAGTTAATACATGGGCTAGAGGCCAATTTCGTATCAATCTGAGCCTTCCCTCCTCGATAAACCCGAGTGGTCCGCCGTCGCCAGAGGTGAACGCGTCAAGCTGGTAGGTGTGCACCTTTTGCACGTCGATCGCGCTGTGAATCGTGCCAGCACAAACCACCATCACGCCCATGGCACCCGGATGCCGCGCAACGACCAGCGCATCCATCACATTCTGCGGCCCATCGGGCACCAGCGCGCTGGCAGGCCGCATGGCACAGGTCAAAACGACGGGTTTTGCGCTCCGACAGACGGACTGCAAAAAGAAGGCGGTTTCCTCAATCGTGTCTGTTCCGTGCGTGATCACGATGCCCTGCACTTCATCCCGTGCAAGGTGGTGGCCGACCCTGGCGGCAAGCTGCGCCCACACCTCAAAGGTCATGTCCTTGCTGTCTACCTGCGCGACCTGCTCGGTCGCGACCGGCCCGGCGTCGGTCAATGACGGGATGGCAGCCACGAGCTGCTCTACGCCGACCTGCGCCGCGATATAGCCGATGTTGTCGCTGGCACTGGAAGCAAGGCCGGCGATGGTTCCGCCCGTGCCCAGAATGACTATTTCGGAACGATTGGAACGATTGGAACGTGGTGAAACTGGCATGACTTGCAATCTTTTAAAAACTGGATAAAAATACAGCAACTGGGAATTAACCCAGTAAAAACTGATCCGCAGGCTAGCCTGCATGGAAACGTCCAGTCGGCTGCCAGTGTAAAAGCAGCCCTATGGGTGTCCAAGCCAAGGAATCAAGCGCATGAGCATTCTCGACAACTTTTCAAACCCGTCTGCCGAGGGGCCGAAACTCACCGCCCGCCAGCAACAGATTCTCGAGTTGATCCAAAGCGCTATTGCGCGAACGGGCGCCCCGCCAACGCGCGCTGAAATTGCCACCGAAATGGGTTTTCGGTCAGCCAATGCCGCCGAAGAACATTTGCAGGCGCTGGCGCGTAAGGGCGTCATAGAGCTGGTCAGCGGTACCTCTCGCGGCATACGCCTGCGCAGCGACACACTTCGCTCCCTGAACGAATCCCGCATGAAACAATTTTCCCTGCCGCTGCAAAGCCTGGCTCAGCTGGCGCTGCCCCTGATCGGACGTGTTGCAGCTGGCAGCCCCATCCTGGCGCAAGAACACGTGGAGCACACCTACTACTTTGAGAGCGGCCTTTTTCAAAGACAACCCGACTACCTGCTCAAGGTGCGCGGCATGAGCATGCGCGACGTCGGCATCATGGACGGCGACATGCTCGCCGTCAAACAGGCCAGGGAGGCCCGCAACGGCCAGATTGTGGTGGCTCGGCTCGGGGACGAAGTGACCGTCAAACGTTTTCGCCGCACCAAAAACCTCATAGAACTGCTTCCCGAGAACCCGGATTTCCAGACCATCGTCGTTCAGCCCGGTGAGCCCTTTGAAATTGAGGGCCTCGCTGTGGGCCTGATTCGCAACACCATGCTGATGTAAACCATTTTTAGGGTCGCTCATCAGGTGGCGGGCGTTTGGTCTTTGACGGGCCAACACCCTGATGCAGCGGCAGCTGGCAGCCGGCCAGTCGTCAATCCTGCCTGTTTACATGAAAGCGCAAGCCTTTCTAACTCAGGAGATCATCATGCAAGTCGTCAATTTTTCGCATTTTTCGTATCTGGCACCTCTGCTGGCACCTTTTAATACGCTGGTGGCATGGCTGGTACAGCCGGCATCGACCAAACGACTGGTGCCGCCCGCCAACGCGCCCCTCGCGCATCAGCGGCTGACTTTGCCCTTCGCCCGCGGGGGTAGCTCGCATCGCAAACACGCTTTGGTGCGGGTATCGTCGTTCCAGTCTGCGGCATTTGAGTCCGGAAACCCTGCGATTTACAGGCTAAAGGTGGTGAGGGAGCATGATGCTGCCGTGAGCCCGACCTGCGCAGGGCGCATGACGATTTCAGGGCGTATGGCCGACGTCTGCGCCGAACTGGAACGTATGGCTCAACGGGAGGCATCGCACTGACGGCGCTATAACGGCGCAATTGAAGGTGCTGCAAGCCCTGGGCCGGCGACGCTGCCCGAACGGGGCAGCTGGCAACCTCCTGCTGACTCTGCGGACTCTCCGGAATTCCCGCAGGGAGTTTCCATCCGATACAAGTTGAGCGTTTCGTGAGGCTGAAGCGCGCTGGACTGAAAAATCTTGCAGGCACAATATCGGGATGAATATTGTGATCCTCGACGACTATCAGGACGCCGTCCGCAAACTCAATTGCGCCGCGAAGCTCGATGCTTACCCCGCAAAGGTTTACACCAACACGGTAAAGGGCATAGGTCAACTGTCGGTGCGGCTCAAAGACGCTGACGTGATTGTGCTGATCCGCGAGCGGACCCAGCTGAACCGGCAGGTTATCGAAAAACTGCCCAAGCTGAAGCTCATTGTCCAAACCGGCCGGGTTGGCAGCCATATCGATATCGCGGCGTGCACAGAACGCGGTATCGCAGTAGCCGAGGGTATCGGTTCACCCGTTGCGCCAGCGGAATTGACATGGGCACTGGTGATGGCCGCGATGCGGCGAATACCCCATTACGTCGCGCACCTGAAGCACGGCGCCTGGCAGCAGGCGGGGCTCAAGGCTGCCTCCATGCCGCCAAACTTCGGCGTCGGCTCCGTTCTCAAGGGAAAAACGCTGGGTATCTGGAGTTACGGCAAAATTGGCCAGCTCATGGCGGGCTACGGCAGGGCTTTCGGCATGCGTGTGATCATTTGGGGCCGCGATGCCTCCCGCGAACGAGCGCAGGCCGACGGCTTTGAATTGGCCGAAAGCAAAGCGGCGCTCTTTGAGCAAAGCGACGTGCTCAGCCTTCACCTGCGCCTGCATGAAGACACCCGCGGGATCGTGACGCTGGAAGACCTTTCACGGATGAAACCAACGGCCCTGTTCGTCAACACATCAAGGGCCGAGTTGGTAGAGCCTGAAGCGCTTATTGCGGGCCTGAATCGGGGTCGCCCCGGCCTGGCGGCGGTAGATGTGTTTGAGTCTGAGCCAATTTTGCAGGGACACGCCCTGCTCCGCCTGGAGAACTGTATTTGCACGCCGCACATTGGCTATGTTGAGCAGGACAGCTACGAGATGTACTTCGGCGCAGCGTTCGATAACGTGGTCAATTTCATCAAAGGCACGCCGTCCAACATCGTCAATCCGGGTGCTTTGCAAGTTCGCCGGTAGTGCCATGAAACCGCGCAGAACACATGCGCATTGGTGCACCCAGGTCAGGTGCGAGGCGGTTTCTCACTGCCCTTGACAAAGCCGCCAACGTCACCTGCAGCCGGACCGATATCCGACAAATCAAAGTCAAGCCAGGCGCTGCTTGCCGGCTGAAATACCTCCGGCTTGCGCGACGGAAGAATGACCGTATCGTCACCATCGGGGGAATCGACGCCCAGCCAGGCATCCGTCAGATCAATATCCAGGCCAACGCCGCCTGTGCGCGGTGCCATAAGCCCACCCGGTATGGTGGCTGGCATCGCGGCGCTTACACCATAGACCGCGGAAGCGCTAAGGGGCTGCAACTCAGTTAACGATTCACCCCTTGCCGCGTCCCCCCCGGAGGCGGACGAAAAGCCGCCATCGGGTGATCCCGGCAAGTCCGTAGGATCAAAGTCTGGCTGACGCGGCGAATCAACGAGTTCGTTGGCAATTGCGTAGAGCAACAACAGTTCGCGGTAAGCCTCCAGGCCAAACGCCTCGGCTGGGCGACCCGGCTTGCGGAAAAGGGATTCCTCGATGACATCGAGTACGCGAGGAGTGTTCCAGAGCGACTGGATCCGTGTCATCGCGCCCTCGTAAGCCTCTAGGCCTTCACCGCGCTGACGAAACCCCTGGAACGGCGGTACTTCTGCATTGAAGATACGGTTGAACTCCACACGCAATTCATCGTATTCCCGCTGTCGATCCATGTCATGGTAAAGCTTGAACAGGTCCAGATAAGCCAGTGGGCTCGTCTGCACGTTTTCACGAATGTGGTTTGACAAGACTTCAATGGCGTGATCGTGCTGCCCCAGCGACACAAAAAAGTCGGCTTGCTGTGCAATGTCAAAAAGCTCATTGACGTTCACGCCCCGCGGACTGGCAGAAATCCCTGATGGAGAAAAGTGGGCATCACTGGCGCGAAAACCGGGCACTGAGTTCTCTTCCAGTTGCACCATATTGCGTGGCGGCTCTGCGACTTGAACAGGCCGGCTCGCCGCTGGCAAGCGGCCGTCCAGCGACCGGGGCTCGGCACGCACTGTAGCCTTTTCAGGCTCAATGGGTTCTGCGTCACGTTGATCCCACCATGCAGCGCCAGTGCGTGAACTCCTGGCGCGGTAGTACAGGTAAGCGGCGCCCAGCAGCAGGGCTGCCAACAAGGCGACCAGCGCATAGACCAGAGGGTTGGCGTAGCGCTCGACTTCAGCCTTTTTCAACTGTTCGCGTGTCAGGCCCAGCTCCGCCTGGTTTTTACTGTTGGCTTCACGCAGACTGCGCGTCTGAGCTTGCAATTCGTCGAGTCGCTGCACATCGCGGGCTACCTCATCCGGGCGGAGATTGAGTGCGCGCCACAGCGCCGCAAACTCTGACCGCCTCGGGTTCGACTCGGTCGGCAGCGACTGGAGCTCCGAGAAAGATTTCAGGCTGGGCGTACCTTCAGCCGGAAGTTCGGCGCTATCAAGTCGAAGCCGTGGAGTACCCGGTTTGCGCTGGGCTGCCGACTCGCCCAGTCGAAGGGACTGCGAGAGCGACGCCCCGGCTGCCGGCCTTGAGGTAGAACTGTCCCGTCTACTCGCAGTTTCGCCGGCAGAGGACGTAACGCGCGGGGGACGAGGGGAGCCAACGGCCGGTGGCGCCACCGAAGATGTCCTGCCGGCAGAGCCAGACGCCCCTGGAACACCGCTCTCACCGCCTGGCCCCGTTGCCCGGGTTGAGCCCGTCGGCGCAGGCGAAACTCCTGCAGGAGCGGCTGGAGGTATTAATGCCAGAGGGCGTTCGGCAGCTTGCATCGGCAGATCGGCAAGCAACACGTAACGTCGCGAATTTTTCGCCGAACAACCAGCGCGCAGGTTAAGACTTACGACCGGTTCATCCACGATCGCGGTAGAAGTTACGCGAATAAGAACCTGGCCTGGTTCCCCGGAAGGTGCGGTGCGGACATTGATTTTGCTCGAATCAATGCGCGTGTCTGAATAGGCAACTTCAGCCTCGGTGCAGAGAGCTGCCGCGTCTTCGCCCGTGTCAAGCCGTGCCAAGACGCTGAGGTCGAGCGTTCGGCCTACCAGGGCCACACCGCGGACCGGTCCGAGGCTGACCGCCAGGCTGCTGGAAGCGATCAGCAGCATAAAGCCGCCCAAGGCATTCGAGCGAAGAACGACGTAATTCATATTCATTATTATCTTCGCAGAATTTTTGCGGGAAATGCCTGCAGCATAATCTGTAAATGAAAGCAGTCTTCCCCTTAGTTGGCGTCATCGGCGCCGGTGCCATGGGCACGGGCATCGCCCAGCTCGCGGCGCAAGCCGGCAGCACAGTGCTGATTTATGACACACGCCCAGAGGCCGTCGCCAGATCCATCGCGTCACTGGCAGGTCAGTGGGACAAGCTTTTGGCCAAGGAAAAACTGAATCCGGCACAGGTGGCCGGCTTCATGGGAAACCTGAAATCTGTCAGCGTATTGAGCGAACTCTCCGCGTGCGACCTCATCGTGGAGGCGGTCGTCGAGCAGCTTGATGTCAAACGCGCCCTTTTCGCCGAACTTGAGCAATTTGTTCGACCCGATGCGGTGCTCGCGACCAATACGTCTTCCCTCTCGGTCACGGCCACAGCCTCAGGGCTTCGGCACCCTGATCGGGTAGCCGGCTACCATTTCTTCAACCCGCCCCCTCTCATGAAAGTGGTGGAAGTCATTGCCGGGCTTCGAACCGATGCCCGCGTTTGTCAGCAGTTGGCGGACTACACCCGTCAGATGGGCCACACGCCTGTGACTGCGCAAGACTCACCCGGCTTTATCGTCAACCATGCGGGCCGCGGCTATGGTACCGAGGCACTTCGGATCGTCAGTGAAGGCATTGCCGATTTCGCCACTATTGACCGCATCCTTCGCGATCAGGTTGGTTTCAGACTCGGCCCGTTCGAGTTGATGGACCTGACGGCACTGGACGTCTCACATCCTGTGATGGAATCCATTTACCACCAGTATTTCGAGGAAGCACGCTACCGCCCCAGCGTCATCACGGCCCAGCGTCTGGCGGGTGGCATGCTTGGCCGAAAAACCGGCGAAGGCTTCTATCGCTACGTCGATGGTGCGATTCAGCAGGCGCCCGAAGCACCCGTGCCTGAAGTCGAGGAAATGCCGCCCTTCTGGGTTTCGCTGCGTGCCTCCCGGCGCTCGGAACTACTTTTGCTGCTGAAGAACCTGGGCGCAAAAATAGAAACTGGCGCGTCTGCATCACCGCTGGCGCTGACGCTGGTGGCGCCGCTAGGCTTTGATATCACCACCGTTGCCGTGGTGGAACGGCTTGACCCGGCAAGGACGGTAGGCATCGACATGCTGATCGATGATACGGCGACCAAACGCCGCGTGCTGGCTACCAATCCGGCCACCCGCACCGACATGCGCGACGCTGCCCACGCCTTTTTCGCGCGCGACGGCAAACCGGTCAGCGTGATTCGCGACAGCGGCGGCTTTGTCACCCAGCGCGTGGTCGCCACCATCAACAACATAGCCAGCGACATCTGCCAGCAAGGCATCTGCACCCCGAAAGACCTGGAGCTGGCTGTCACGCTGGGCCTCGGCTACCCACTGGGGCCCTTGGCCATGGGCGACCGCTACGGCCCAACCAATGTGCTGGAAGTATTGTTCAACATGCAAACGGTGTACGGCGACCCGCGCTACCGCCCCTCGCCATGGTTACGACGTCGCGGCGCCATCGGGCTGAGTTTGACGCATGAAGAAAGCTAGCATGACCTTCGTTTACCAACGCAGGCTGTCCTCTCATCAGACTGGAAATCCTTGATGGCCGGCTCATTAAAAAGTACCAGCGAAGGAAGCACCCTCATCCTGACGCTCAGCAACCCCGAGACGAGAAATACGCTCAGTCCGGAAATTTACGCAGCCGGCATTGAGGCCCTGAACGCCGCTGAAAATAATCCGGAGATACGAAGCGTTGTCATTGCCGGCGAAGGTTCTACGTTTTGCGCCGGCGGAAACCTTCAGCGACTGCAGGCCAATCGACGCGAGGCACCCGAGGTGCAGGCCCAAAGTATCGAGGGACTGCACAACTGGATGGATTCGATCCGCACCTATCCCAAACCAGTCATTGCTGCGGTCGAGGGTGCGGCTGCGGGCGCGGGGTTTTCGCTGGTGCTGGCCTGCGATTTCGTGGTCGCTGCCAGCAACGCGGTATTTGTGATGTCCTACGTCAATGTCGCGCTTTCGCCAGACGGCGGCGGTAGTTGGGCTCTGGCGCGTGCTCTGCCACGAGCGCTGGCCAATGAACTGCTCATGCTGGGGGAGCGTGTAGGAGCCCAGCGCTTGCACGACCTTGGGCTGGTCAACCGGGTTTGCGCCCCTGGAGCCGCGCTGGCCGAAAGCCTGCTCCTGGCGGCCCAGCTCAATGCCCGGGCACCCAACGCACTAGCCAGCATCAAGGAACTGGTCAATGACGCGGCGACCAATCCGCTCAGCCTTCAGCTGGCTAGCGAAAGAGACCATTTCGTCCGCAACCTGCATCATGCCAATGGTGCTGAAGGCATGGAGTCCTTCCTGCAAAAGCGCGCGCCCCACTATCGGTAGACCGAACGGCAAAAGGCGGCATCCGCAGGACACTCATGCGACAACGCCCTAACATCAGCCTGGCTCCTGGAGCGACAATGACACCACTGACAGTCAAGCAAAAGACAGCCCATGGATGACCCGATACTTAACGCAGAGGAACGAGAGGCCATCAACAGCGGCCGCTGGTTCTCGTCGCTGTCACCTGCGCTGCGTCACGACATACTTCGGTGTGCCTACGTCAAGCGCTACAAGGACGGTGAACTCATCAGCGCCCGCGGAGATGTTCCGGAAGAGTGGCTCTCCTGCGCTCGCGGCGCGATTCGCGTGAGCTCGACCTCGATTTCCGGCAAGCAGATCACGCTGACCTACATCGAACCGGGTTTGTGGGTTGGCGATGTAGCAATTTTCGACGGCGAGCGGCGTACCCACGACTCCTACGCGCACGGCGACTCCACGCTGCTCTGCGTATCGCGGTTCGACCTCCGGAAAATCCTGAGTCAGCACGTTGAACTTTATGAGGCTTTGCTGCGCCTCAACGCACGCCGGATTCGCCAGCTTTTCGGTCTCGTGGAAGACCTGAACACCTTGCCGCTGCGGGCTCGTCTGGCCAAACAGCTGCTCCACCTGATGCGCAGCTATGGTGTACCTAGCCTCAGCAACAGCCAGGAAGTTCGAATTGGCCTGCAACTGGCGCAGGAAGAGCTCGCGCAGTTGCTGGGCGCTTCACGGCAGCGCGTCAACCAGGAACTCAAATCCATGGAGCGCGAAGAAGCCATACGCGTTGAAGCGGCAGGCCTTGTGGTGCGCAATCGCGATATCCTGCTCAGAATTTCCGAAGCAGAAGTGGAGAAATAGCCATGGGCGAGTTCGATCATTTTTTAGGCACCCGCGCCGTCTCCGGCCAGCAGGCATTCGATCTTCAGGCCCTCAGCACGTATCTGGAGGCGCACCTCAAAGGCTTCGAAGGCCCCCTCACCGCAGAGATTTTCAAGGGCGGTCAGTCCAACCCGACCTACAAGCTGATCACACCCGGCCAGTCCTATGTGATGCGCGCCAAACCGGGGCCGGTGGCCAAACTGCTACCGTCAGCACACGCAGTAGAGCGTGAATTCAAGGTCATGAATGGCTTGCAGGACACCGACGTGCCCGTGGCCAAAATGTATTGTCTCTGCGAAGACGAATCTGTCATTGGTCGCGCTTTTTACGTCATGGAGTTTGTCGAGGGCCGCGTGCTCTGGGACCAGGCGCTGCCCGGCATGACCAACGCCCAGCGGGGTGAAATTTATGACGAGATGAACCGCGTCATTGTCGCGTTGCACCTTGTGAAATTCGCAGAACAAGGGCTGGCCGACTACGGCAAACCGGGCAACTATTTTGAACGACAGATTGGCCGCTGGAGCAAGCAATACGTGGCGTCCATCACCACACCGATTCCGGAGATGGACAGCCTGATGCAATGGCTGCCAGCCAACATGCCGGCCAGCGCCCGCGACGAAAGCCTGGTGTCGATCGTGCATGGCGATTTCAGGCTCGATAACCTGATGTTTCACCCGAGCGAACCACGCGTGCTGGCGGTGCTCGACTGGGAGCTGTCCACGCTGGGCCACCCACTCGCAGATTTCAGCTACCACTGCATGGCCTGGCACATTTCGCCGGGCATGTTCAGAGGCATCGGCGGGCTCGACGTCGCCAGCCTGGGCATTCCGCTGGAGTCCGGCTACATCAAAAAATACTGCGAACGTACCGGCATCACCACGCCTGAAGCGCTGAAGGCCGACTGGAACTTCTACATGGCGTACAACCTGTTCAGGCTGGCTGCCATTCTGCAGGGTATTGCAAAGCGGGTCGAAGCCGGAACCGCCTCCAGCGAACAGGCCACCCGTTCGGCTGCCGGCGCGCCGTTACTCGCCAAAATGGCTTGGGATTTCGCACTCAAAAGCCAGCACTGAGCCAACCTTCATTGCGCTGCTTCATCATTTCGATTCAACCCTCAGGAGACAAACATGGATTTCGACTACACCCCGAAAGTAAAAGAATTACAGGCCAGACTGCTGAAGTTCATGGACCAGCATATCTACCCGAACGAAGCCCGCTTCTTTCGAGAGATTGCAGAAAATCGGGCCAAGGGCAACGCATGGATTCCAACCACCATCATTGAAGAGCTCAAGCCCAAGGCACGCGCCGCTGGCTTGTGGAACCTGTTTTTGCCACATTCGCCGCGCGCGCCCGAGGGCTTGTCAAACCTTGAATACGCGCCGCTGTGCGAAATCATGGGCCGCGTGCCGTTTGCCGCTGAAGTTTTCAACTGCTCCGCACCCGACACCGGCAACATGGAAACCATTGCCCGCTACGGTTCGGAAGCCAACAAGGACCAGTGGCTGGAACCGCTGCTCAAGGGAGAGATCCGATCGGCCTTCCTGATGACCGAGCCTGAAGTTGCTTCGTCCGACGCCACCAATATCCAGTGCCGCATCGAGCGCGACGGTGACGACTACGTGCTCAACGGCCTGAAATGGTGGTCGTCAGGCGCCGGTGATCCGCGCTGCGCCATTTACATCGTGATGGGGAAGACCAATCCGGACGCGGGACGCCACGAGCAGCAATCGATGATCCTGGTACCAGCCAATGCGCCTGGCATTACCGTGATCCGTCCGCTGACCGTGTTCGGCTACGACGACGCGCCGCATGGCCACATGGAAGTGCGCCTGACCAATGTGCGCGTGCCGGCCAGCAACCTGCTGCTGGGCGAGGGCCGCGGTTTTGAGATCGCCCAGGGTCGCCTTGGACCAGGACGTATTCACCATTGCATGCGCAGCATCGGTTGCGCCGAACGCGCCCTCGAATTGATGTGCAAACGCCTGAATACCCGCATCGCTTTCGGCAAACCGGTGGCCAGGCAGTCGGTCTGGGAAGAACGCGTGGCCGAAGCACGCTGCATGATCGACCAGGCCCGATTGCTCACGCTGCGGGCGGCCTACATGATGGACACGGTGGGCAACAAGGTGGCCAAGGCCGAAATTGCCATGATCAAGGTGGTGGCGCCCAACATGGCCTGCCAGATCATCGATTGGGCGATTCAAGCCCATGGCGGTGGCGGTGTGTCGGACGATTTCCCGCTCGCGTATGCCTATGCGCATCAACGCACCCTGCGCCTGGCAGACGGACCGGACGAAGTGCACCGTGCGTCGCTAGCCAAGCTGGAGATGGCCAAGCACCTGCTAATGCCGGGTGAAGTCGAGATGCCGATCACACGGGGCAGCTAAGCTGCATTTCCAGTGGGTTGACTGGCTCGCCACCAACCCGGTGCCAGTCCCGTGCAAGCCTCACAGAAGAGGTTGGCTTGAATCGTTCGCTATTAATTCAATAGCTGCCAGCGCAGATAAAACCTGGGCTAGAAGCCTATTTGCGTAATCATTTGGGAAAACCGCCGCGTTGCGTCGAAAAGACGTCGACTGCGGATTGCGCAGCGGTCTCGAACAATTCGCTGATGTAGCTCAAGCTGTTTGCATCTGCAGATGGGAGCTGCATCCTGAGGTGTACCTTGCCGCGCATGACCATCAGAATAAATGGAACATCTGCCGCCGGTGCCGGATCGGGCCAGGTCATCAGCAGGCTGGCCAGCTTCGGAGTTAACCAGCTCATCGCATGCTCGCGATGGCTGGTCATCACTGCATATCGATGCCAAAACGCATCGGCAAGGCTTCCCCAGCCTGCCTCAGAATAAAGCGCAAGCCAGCGCATCTCCTCCATCAACGTCGGGCTCGCCTTCGTTTCCAGCGAGTCGGTATAAAGCGCATAGGCCCGTTTCTCGAGCAGATCTTTCAGCGGTCTGTTCATGATGACGATACTGACCTCGGCATCGACTGCTATATCTGCCCTGCCCCGAACTTCCTCGCCGGAAATATAGTCTCGAGAGGCTGCGGCCCGTTCCAGTTTCCAGGGTTTGTCATCGAGCAGACCGTTGGCACTGGAACCCTCGCGCCACCTACCACCGACTTGCCCCCCTTCTGCGCTGTCTGACTCAGACCTGGAATGAGAGCTCGCGCCGTCGTTCATGCTTGTCTGCGGAGACGCAGCGCGCTCTTCATCGCGCGTCACCGCAGTGGCTGGCGCCTTGTCTCTCTTGATTACTTTTTTCAGCCGCTGAAACATTAAATGTGATCTACCTTTACAAGTGCATCGAAAATAGTCATCTTGATATGAGGAGCATAAATGATCAGCGTTCATTCCTGGCCCACACCTAACGGCCACAAAATTCACATCATGCTGGAGGAATGCAGTTTGCATGTAGGCCGTGACTGGCAGGCAGTGCCGGTCAATATCGGAAACGGCGATCAACTGACGCCTGAATTTCTGGCCATCAGCCCGAACAACAAAATCCCCGCGTTGATAGACCCTGAGGGACCTGACGGAAAGCCCATCGCCCTGTTCGAGTCCGGTGCTATCCTGATTTATCTGGCGGCTAAAACGGGCAAGTTTTTACCACCGACGGATCGTCTGAAGTATCAGGTTTTGCAATGGCTCATGTTCCAGATGGGCGGTGTCGGGCCGATGCTCGGGCAAGCGCACCATTTTCGTATCTATGCGCCAGAGAAAATCGGGTACGCGGTCGATCGCTACAGCAATGAGGCCAAACGGCTCTACAGTGTGATGGACAAACAACTGACCCACAGCAAGTTCATCGCTTGCGACGAGTACACCATCGCCGACATCGCCATCTTTCCGTGGTTGCGCAGTTGGGAAAACCAGGGCATCGACTGGGTGGACTACCCGCATCTGAAAAAATGGTTCGATCTGATCGCCGCGCGCCCCGCCGTGCAGCGCGGTGTGAAGGTACTCGCTGACCTGCGCAGGCCAGTCACCGACGAAAAAGCGCGGGAAATTTTGTTTGGAAAAACGCAGTATCAGAAACGTTGAGCAGACCATGAAAACTCAGAAACTTCACTTGTGTTTCCCGGTTTCCTTCAGCTTTCTGCTTCTTACTCTGGCAGCTTTGCAGGGCTGCGCTGTGATTGCCGTTGCTGACACCGTGGGTACTGTCGCTGTAAAAACGGTCGGGCTGGCTGCCGACGCAGCGATTGGCGTTGTCAAGATTTCCGGCAAAGCGGTCGGTGCTGCAGCCGATGCTGTGATTCCAGAGAGCAAGTAAAAAAATGACGGACTTCAACAGCCCCTCATTTAAATAAAGGACGGGTCGACTACGCAGCCAGCCGACTGGTTGCGCCACGCCGGAGATTCGACAAAAGCGGACCGCCAGCTTTACTCATACACTTTCGTATGCGAAACGACCCAACCCGGCTGGCAGAGTTGCGCCGCCACCTGATTCTCGACTCCTCCCCCGAACGCGCGTTTGACGACATTGCGCAACTGCTG
>JANNKV010000371.1:0-10241 GCA_031396485.1 Polaromonas sp.
TGCGCTTGGCGACCGCGCCGTTTTGAATCTCCACCACCATAAGTTCAACGCCATTCTCGCGCACCAGCGTGAAAGCAATTCGTTTCCCGTCGGGCGACCAGAGCGCGTCGCCGATGCGCCGCCATCGTCGGCGGGCAGGCGCTGGCGGTGCAAGGCCAGCTGAATTTTTCACGCGACATGGAGCGGGAAGCCGACCGCGTGGGCTTCAGCGTGATGCAGGGCGCCGGCTTTGAGATTCGCGGCATGGCAACCATGTTTGAAAAGCTGCAGCAGGCCTCACGCCTGAACGACAGCGGCGGCTTTCCTTACCTGCGCTCGCATCCGCTGACGACCGAGCGCATCGCCGAGGCGCAGTCAAGAATGCAGCTCAATGCCAAGGAGCCGGTGAAAGCCGAAGCCCCAGCGGCTGGCACAACCATTTCACCGGTGCTGCACGCGATGATGGCGGCGCGCGCGCGCATCCTGGCTGCCCCGGGCGTTGACGGGCTGCGCCCGATGGTGGCCGAAGCCGAGCGGCGAGTGGCGGCGCAGCAATCGCCAGGGGCTGCAACCGGCGCAGCGAGTATTCGTGACGCAGGCGCCTTGTATGGCGGCGCATTCGCAGCAGCCCAGCTGCGTGATTTCGGCGTTGCCCGCAGCCTGCTGGCCAGGCTCAAACCACTGGCAGCGGGCAACGAACGCGCCGTCAACGCGGTCAACCTGCTGTCTATCGACATTGATCTGATCAGCGGCACAGTTCCTGCATCGGCAGCGTCGTTCGACATCGCAGCGGCGACGACCCGCGCGGATGTGCTGACGCAGTCACGCTCATTGCTGGCGGCGAAGCGGGCGGCGGAAGTTTCAAGCCGGCTGCAGACCTGGGTATCGGCGCACCCGAAAGACGCGACCGCCTGGCAGTTGCTGGCCACGGCGTATGGCAACCAGGGCCAGAACGTGCGGGCGATTCGCGCTGATGCGGAAAGCCGCGCGGCGCAGCTGGATTACGTCGCAGCCGTTGACCGGCTGAAGGCCGCGCAAACGATGATTCGCACCAACCCCGCCAGCGCCGACCATGTCGAAAGCTCCATCATCGACACGCGCACGCGCCAGCTGGAGCTAGTGGTTAAAGAGCAGGCGCTCCAGGACAAAGTCGATCGCAAGCTGTAGCACGGAATAGATCAGCGAGCCGATCAGGGCCGCGCCGAAACCCGTCACGCTTAACCCGCTCACAAGGCTGGCCGCCGCCCAGAACATCAGCGCATTGACGATGAACAAAAAGAGTCCGAGCGTGACCAGCGTAACCGGCAGCGTCAAGAGCACCAGAATCGGCCGCACCACCATGTTGAGAAAGCCCAGCACCGCGGCAGCAATCAAAGCGCCAGTGAAGCTGGTGACGACGACGCCCGGATAAAGGTAAGCCACGGCCAGCAAGGCCGCCGCGCTCAAAAGCCAGTTGAGTAGAAGTTTCATGCGGTCAGAATAACATTGGGCTTTGGCGAGGAGGTTAAGGCGCAGGCGCGACGCGGGGAGCCCACACCCCTGCCCTCTCCCATAGGGAGAGGGAGTAACTCCAAGGACACGGGACGCAGAAGCGATCAGCGTCTTCTTTAGCAAGCAGGGGCCGCGGAACCGGCTTTGCCGGGCCGCAGGCGCAACGGCCCCCTCGGGGGGCAGGGAGTTACACGCAGTGAACGACCGTGGGGGCTAATCTTTCCTGCACCTGGGTCGCCGTGACAGGCTGCATGTCCTGGCCGAACTTCGGCCGGCGGGCATCGAATACGCGTGCCACCCCATGCGTCTTGATGAGGGCATCTGTCTGCGCAATCAGATTGCCCTGCGCCAGCAAGGTCACCACATCGTCACCCGCTTGATGCAGGGCCGGCACCACCTGGCCGAAGACCTTGTCGGACCATTTGCGGCGCCAGCTGTCACGCGCACTGTGGGTCACGAACTTGCTGACGTGGTGCGTGACGCGCGGCGCGCAGCCCACGACGATCCAGCGCGTCGGCAGCGGCGAGCGGCCAGCCAGCAGCATCGGTTGAAGCATCTGAAGGGCGTGCCCTGCGTCGTCTACATACACAATGATGTTTTCCATGGTTATCTCCTTGGGTTATCGACGTTGTGAAGGATGGATGGCAGGAAGGAAAGGTTCCACGTTCGTGTTGATCAATCGTTGCTTTCAGTTGGTCAGCATGTCGCTTTCGTTACGCCCTGCGGACCGCCGGTTGGCCCACCAGCCGGCGCCCAGCACGCCGGCAACGGCCAGTGCGTAGGTGGCCCATTGGGCAACCGTGTGCAGGGTTGCAGCAGATGACAACGCGGCCGGGCCACCGTAGATCGGGTCCAGCAACTCCTCGCTGACAATCATTTTGGCGGCGGTAAACGCCAGAACGGCTGCACCGAGCTTGATGATGATGGGGAAGCGCTCGACCAACTTCAGCACCAGCGTGCTGCCGAACACCACAATCGGAATGCTGATCAGCAAGCCGATGACCACCAGATCAAACGAGCCTTGGGCCGCACCCGCCACGCCCAGCACGTTGTCGATGCCCATCAGCGCGTCGGCCACCACGATGGTTTTCATCGCGCCCCAGAAGGTGCTGGCAACCGGACCCTGGTGTTCGCCGTCGCCGGTATCGGCCAGCAGCCTGTAGGCGATCCACAGCAGGCCCAGCCCGCCAACCAGCATCAGGCCCGGTATCTGCAGCAGCCAGACAACGGCCACCGTCATCGTCGAGCGAACCACGATGGCACCAACAGTGCCCCAGATGATGGCTTTTTTCTGCAGACGGGGCGGAAGATTGCGCGCTGCAAGAGCAATCACGATGGCATTGTCGCCAGCCAGCACCAGATCAATCAGAATGATCGCCAGCAAAGCGGACCACCACGGTGTTGTAAATAATTCCACGTTCACACTCCAGTTCGAATGACAAACTGAAAACCCGTGGTGACGGGTTTCCGTGTTCGTTGAAACAGGAACAGGTACAAGGAATCGAAGCAGTGGACACGAGCGCTCCGACCGAACCTGTTCAGGTTTCAATCGAAGGTCTGGCTCGACATGCAGTGTCGCTGCATGCCCAACAAGCCGGAAGTGTGAACTTCGTAATGACGACTTGTTGAAGCGGCTTTGCTGGGGTGTCTGTTATCGAGGAATGCAGCAAAGTGAGGGAGTTACTCCCCTTCGTGCTCAAATTTGACAACAGAACCGCAATTTTTGCAAATGCCACCTGTAGGTGATGACCGCGATGGATTGCAGGCCAGTCGCCGGCCCACCCGGCTGGCGCCTTCCCCGCCACGCACTGGCATCAGGCGCTGACACCTTGGGCTTCCGGCTGACCGATAATTGTTATCCGCCCCACCATCAACCCGCAGATTAGCGCTCCAGGCTGCCGTCTTTTCCCACTCCCATGCCCGGCATCCACATCACCGATATTGAAGCGGCCATCAACTACTGGCGCGAGAAAAAACCCTCGCCCGACGGCATCACGCTGGCGCCCGAATTGCGCGCGCTGGCCGAGGTCTATGCGCTGCTGGTTTTCTACCATGAAGACGAGGCCGACGAGCGCAGCTTCCCGCCCAAGGCTTTGGAGGCGTGGCTGGCCTGGTATGACACCACGGCCGACACACCCTGCATTGCCATCTGCTCGACCAGCCAGGGCGACTCAATCTGCAAGGGTTGCGGTCGCCTTTTCGAAGAAGTGCAGCACTGGCCGGAAATGTCGCCCGCCGACAAGCGCGCCACCTGGCGCCGCATCACACTGGACGCCACGTCGTGGCGGTTTGGACGCTATGCCGACCGGGCTCTAGAGAAGTCCCCGAGTCCCTGAGCCGCAGATTTTTAAGCCTTTTAGGCTCCTAGCCCAGACAAAACATGCGCCAGCAGCTATTAATTTAGTAGCGCTTGAAGTGAGTCGCGCTACACTCAAACCATGCTTCGACTGACGCGCGCTCCCAACATTGCCATCGCGGCGCTGTGGGTCGACGCGCTGCAGCAGGCCGGCTTCAAAGCCAGTGTGCAGCGCTATTACCTGGGCGGTCTGGCCGGCGAGCTACCGCCCGACCAATGCGAGCCCGAGGTGTGGCTAACCCACGCAGAAGACGAGTCGCGTGCACGCGAACTGCTGCACTGTCTGCAGAACATGCCGCAGCGGCGCTGGTTGTGCGTGTGCAGTGAGATGGTCGAAGGCGGCTTCGAACAGTGCTGGAGTTGCGGCGCCGACATGCCCGTAATTCCAGGCTGAGCAGCGCTGGGGAACCTCTTCACCAGCAAGGGCCGCGGGACTGGCTTTGCCAGACCGCAGGCGCAGCGGCCCCCTCGGGGGGGGCAGGAAGTTACGCGAAGCGAACGACCGTGGGGGCTTACACCAGTTTTGCCAGTTCAGCCGCGAGCCCGATGTAGCTGCCTGGCGTCATGGCCAGCAGGCGCTGCTTCTCAGGCTCGGGAATCTCCAGCGAGCGGATCAGTTCATGCAGCGCTTCGGCAGTGACGGTCTTGCCGCGGGTGACTTCCTTCAACTTTTCATAAGCGCCCTGCACGCCATAGCGCCGCATCACGGTCTGGATCGGCTCGGCCAACACTTCCCACGACGCATCGAGGTCGTCGGCCAGTGCCTCCTGATTCAATTCCAGCTTGCCCAGACCCACACTCAACGAGGTGTAGGCCAGCACGGCATAACCCAGCGCCACGCCCATGTTGCGCAGCACGGTGCTGTCGGTCAGGTCTCGCTGCCAGCGGCTGATCGGCAGTTTTTCGCTCATGTGGCGCAGCACGGCATTGGCCAGCCCCAGGTTGCCTTCGGCGTTTTCAAAATCAATCGGATTGACCTTGTGCGGCATCGTGCTCGAACCGATTTCGCCGGGTTTGAGGCGCTGCTTGAAATAGCCCACGCTGATGTAACCCCAGATGTCGCGGCAAAAGTCGATCAGGATGGTGTTGGCCCGAGCCACCGCGTCAAACAGCTCGGCCATGTAGTCATGCGGCTCGATTTGAATGGTGTAGGTCTGAAATGCCAGGCCGAGGCCGAAGGGCTCAGGGTTTTCAATCACGCGGCGGCTGAACGCGGGCCAGTCAAAGTCGGGCCATGCCGACAGGTGCGCGTTGTAGTTGCCGACGGCGCCGTTCAGTTTGGCCATCAGCGGAATCGCGGCAATTTTCTCGCGCGCAATCGCGAGGCGGCTGACGACGTTGGCGACTTCCTTGCCCACCGTCGTCGGGCTGGCCGTCTGGCCATGGGTGCGGGCGAGCATCGGCTCGGCTGCGTGCAGGTGGGCGAGCGCGCGCATCTGGGTGATCAGCTTGTCGAGCGCGGGCAGCAAGACGTGTTCACGGCCGTTTTTCAGCTGCAGCGCGTGGCTGGTGTTGTTGATGTCTTCGCTGGTACAGGCGAAATGCACGAACTCGCTGGCGCCTTCCAGTTCGGGCCGGGCCTCGAACTTCGACTTGATCCAGTATTCCACCGCCTTCACGTCGTGGTTGGTGGTTTTTTCGATTTCCTTGATGGCCAGGCCGTCGGTTTCCGAGAAGTTCTTGACCAGGCCTAGCAGGTAGCTGCGGGCGCCGGCGCTGAGTGGCTTGAACTCGGCAAAACCGGCGTCCGACAGCGCAATAAACCAGGTCACTTCCACCTGCACGCGGCGCTGCATGTAGCCCTGCTCGGACATGATGGGCCGCAGCGCGCCGAGCTTGCCGGCGTAGCGGCCGTCCAGCGGCGACAGCGCGCTGATATGAAAAAACGAGGCGGAAATCGGGCTGGAAGACGTGGATGAAGAACTCATGCGCCAATTGTAGGCGGGCGCCTGTGCCGCGCGGGGGGCGCTGCGACGGCCAGCAGCCTGTCAGCCGGACGCTGCGTTGAAGTCGATAGAATGCGATTTACCCAGATCCAAGACAAAACATGACCATGAAACTTATCGGCTCCGCCACCAGCCCCTACGTGCGCAAGGTTCGCATCGTGATGGCCGAGAAAAAACTCGACTACCAGCTGCTGCACGAAGACGTCTGGTCAGCGACCACCACCATCACGGCATCGAACCCGCTCGGCAAAGTGCCGTGTCTGGTGATGGAAGGCGGCGAGGCGGTTTTTGACTCGCGTGTGATTGTTGAATACCTGGATACCCTCTCGCCCGTCGGCAAACTCATCCCCACGCAGGGCCGCGAGCGCGCCGAAGTGAAAACCTGGGAAGCCCTGGCCGATGGCCTGATGGACGCGGCCATTTTGGCCCGGCTGGAAGCCACCTGGGCCGGCCGCACCGCCGCGGAACGCAGCCAGGCCTGGATCGACCGCCAGATGGACAAGATCAACGCCACGCTCAAGGCCATGAGCACCGGCCTGGGAGACAAGTCTTTTTGCAGCGGCATTCACTTCAGCCTGTCCGACGTCGCCGTCGGTTGCGCGCTGGGTTATCTCGACTTGCGTTTCGCCGACGTCAACTGGCGCGACGCCCATCCGAACCTGGGCAAGCTGCAGGACAAACTGACGCAGCGCCCCAGCTTCGTGGAAACGCTACCTGCCTGATTTCTTAAGCGAATTTGGCCTGTAGCCCAGGTGATTCGTGCGCAAGCAGCTATTAAAATAATAGCGCCTGCAAACTATTGATTCCGTTTCCAAATCATTTGTGAACGCGAAGGCGAAGCGCAGACAGTACAGACGTACGGCAACCGAAGCCTGCAAAGTGCACGGATGATTCAGGAATGGAATTACTGATTCGCCCGCCGCTTCAACCAGCGCATCAGCCGGCCCAGCACCGGCAGCTTTTCATACAGCTCTTCAGCCGCGTCCCAGTAGTCGCGGTGAAAGTCGATCAGACCTTCGGCCGTGAACTTCAGATGCGACGCGCCGCGAATCGTTTGCAGTGTCGTTCGGTCGAAGCGCTTCAGGTGAAACTCGAAATTCCACGTCAGAAAACACTGGCCCGGGGCGGTGATGCTGTCGGTCACGACAAAACGCGGCCGGTCGAGCGCCTCGAACATGTGGCTGAAAATGCGCTGGACTTCGCTCAAGCCGCGCACTTCGTTGAACGGGTCCTTGAACCAGACGTGGGGGCTGTAAATGGCGCCGAGCTGCTGCACGCGCTCGGGGCTCAGGTACTCAAAAAAATCGACCACGCGCGCCACCGGGTCTGCTGGGGCCGCCGGGTCAACAGCCACCGGCGCCGTCGGTGGGGCGGTCACAGCGCAGTCACCTTCCTCACAGCGGCGAAGTAAGCCGGGTAAGGAAGCAGGCCCAGCGCCTTGACCCAGCGGGTGAAGCGTTTGGGGAAGTGAATTTCGAAATTGCCGTCTTCCCAGCCCTGCAAAATTTCTTCGGCGGCCTGCTCGGGTTTGAGCAGTGCCGGCATGGCGAAGCCGTTTTGCGCCGTCAGCGGGGTTTCGACGAAGCCCGGGCAGACGAGGCTGACGCCGATGCCGCTGTCTTTCAAATCCATGTACAGCGTTTCGGCCAGGTTGATCAGCGCCGCCTTGGTCGGGCCATAGGCCAGGCTTTTCGGCAAGCCACCATAGCCGGCCACGCTGGCCACCAGGCTGATGTGCCCGGCTTTGCGCGCCTGAAAGGCAGGCAGCAAAGCGCCCAGCACATGCAGCGCGCCGACGTAGTTGACGGCGTTGTGCTGCAGCATTTCCTTCAGGTCGTATTGAGTGGCGCGCAGCTCCTTGTAGTAGCCGGCGCAGTACAGCATCACATCGAGCGGGCCGGCAGCGAGCACCGTTTGCGCCGCCACAGCGACAGCCGCAGCGTCGGTGACATCCAGCGGCAGCGCTACGGCACCGGCGTGCGCAGCGGTAAATTTCGTCAGTGCCTCGGCGTTGCGCGCCGACACGAACACCCGGGCGCCCTGGGCGTGCAGCGCGTGCGCGGTGGCCTGGCCGATGCCGCTGGAGGCGCCAACGACCCAGACCGATTTGCCGCGCCACGAGGTAATGGGAAGATTGCTGGACATGACCTGATCCCGATGATGGTGTTATTGCGTTGTTAGGGCGTTGTTATGATTTTGATAGCAGCTTGCGCATGTTTTACCTGGGCTAGAGACTGATTTGATGCATAAACCAGGCCCGCTGCGGTTCTAGCGCTTGACGAACGACAACGTGACTTCGCCCAGCTTGAAGCCGAACTTGCTCATCTCGGCCTTGTTGAGAAGCACCTTGTCGTTCATCAAATACATCCAGTCGTCGAACTGCACTTCAATCACGCGGCCACCGACCGGCAATTTAAGCGTGTAGCCCCAGCGGAAGGCATTGCCTTTTTCTTCGCCGGCGGCTTCGCCCAGCACGTCGGCTGCGGTGCCGGTGTAGCGGCCGTCGGGGGTGCGCTTGAGCGTCCAGACGCGGCGGTCTTTGGTGCCGTCGGAATAGGTGAAGTCTTCGTCGAGCACGCCGGTTTCACTGCCGGGCGGGCCCTGCCAGCTGCATTTCATCACCACCGTGAAGCGTTTGACGACCTTGCCGGACCGGTCGGTGAACACGCCGTAGGCGTCCACCGTGCCGTTGAAATACTGGCGCATGTCGAGCACCGGCTTCTCGGCAGCGTAGTCACTGATCTGCGGCCCGGCGCACCCGGTCAGCAGCGCAGCGCACAGCGCCAGACCTGAAAAAACGGCACCCGCGCGGGCGCGGGACGATAAGGCGATCATGATCGGAACTTTCCGGGTTGGATGATGGAGAAATACAGCGCGGCAGCCGCCGCCAGCTTGAGCACGCAGGGCAGCACGCAATACGCGATGACGAGCGCGTTCAGCGCCGCAGAATCGCGCGCTCCGGGCGCATAGCCGAACAAGCCAAGCAGCGGCAACGCCAGCCCGGCGGCCAGCGCCAGGTTCAGCTTGGTCGCAAAGTTCCACCAGCCGAAGTACGCGCCCTCGCTTTTGCCCGATTGGCCATGCGCCTGAATCAGCCCGGCCAGCATCGCGCCCGGCAAGGCGAGGTCGGTGCCCAGCGCCGCGCCCGACAGCGCGCATACCAGCACGAAGGCGGCGGTATCGCCCACGCCCAGTTGCGTCGCCCAGGCAAACACAGCAATTGCCAGCAGCATGCCGACCAGCCAGGTGCGCGCCAGCCCGATACGCTTGACCACCGCCAGCCAGAGCGGAATCGACAGCGCCGCGCAAACAAAGTAGCTGCCCAGAAACACCGGCTCCATGACGGGCTCGACCTGCAGCCGGTCCTGGATAAAGAACAGCACCAGCGTGGCCGGTACGGCGCTGGCGATGCCGTTGAGCATGAACACGGCGAGCAAGCGGCGAAATGCGGCGTGCTTGAGCGGTATCCACAGCGCGCCGACATGGGTTTGCTGGCCTGCTTTCTTCGCCACCGGCCGCGGCGCACGCGTCCAGGCCAGCCAGCCGATCGCAAGCGCTATAAAAAACAGAGCTGTTGACGCAGGCAAACCAAGGGCTACCGGCGTAATTGATGCCAAAACGACGCCCACCAGGCCCAGTACTTCGCGCCACGCCACGATGCGGCTGCGCTGCGCCTCATTGCCGCCCAGCATCGCGCCCCACGACTGGTGCGACACACTGAGCGCGCTGTAGGCCGCGTAGGTGATGACTAGCATCGCACCGGCCCACACCGCCAGCGCTGCGGGCGCCCGCACCAGCGGAAAAAACAGCAGCGCGAAACCGGCCGCCAGCACCACCGCCGACGCCGCGCCCAAGGCCAGCACCGCGCCGGAAGAGCGCGCAAAGAGGCGGTCGCTCAAACGGCCCAGAAAAGGATCGATGAAGGCATCGAACAGCCGCGCACCCAGCAAAATCGCGCCCAGCAAACCCAGTGACATGCCGAACTCACGCGCATAGTGATTCGGCAAAATCACATACAGCGGCAAAGCCACAAAGGCCAGCGGCAGACCCAGCAGCCCGTACAACAGGCCGTTGCGGGCGGTGAACGCATCGGGAACCGCCGCGACGTGCGTGCTTTCAACGAGCACACCTTCCTGCGTACGGACCAGCGTCATCCCGCGGCACCCGCCAGCAGCGCCTCGCGCAATTTCGGCTCCGAGGTGTTGGGCGACAGCCAGATACCAAAAAATAACCGGGCGAACTCAGCGTCCTGCACTTCACCGGTGTTTTTGCCGTTGACCCAGAACGCCGCACCGACGCCCGGCTGGTGCACGCCCAGCACGCGGTCACCCTTGCGAACATCGGGAATCACCCGCAGCATGTCGGCGATCCAGCGCGAAGCCTGCGCGTCGCTGACCGGCTTGCTGCGGCGTATCTCCTTGATGGAGCGCTCGGCCACCTCCTGGGCTTTGAACGCGCGCAGATAGGAC
>JANNKV010000409.1:0-8412 GCA_031396485.1 Polaromonas sp.
TCAAGGGCGGCAAAGTCATGGCGCCGCCCAAGGACCAGCTGGTGCTCGAAGGTATTCGCTACGGATTGATCGAGGAAATTTGCCGCGCTGCCGGCATTCCGTTCGAGCTGCGCCGCATCACCCGCGCCGAGGTGCTGGACGCCGATGAAATTTTGCTGTCGTCAGCCACCAAGGAAGTGCTGCCAGTGACGCTGCTCGACGGCCAGCCCGTGGGCCATGGCGCGCAGGCCGGCCAACCCGGCCCGGTGTATGCGAAGTTGTACGCGGCTTATCAGCAGGCCAAGGCGCTTGAGGCTGCGCGGGAAGCGGTGCCAGCATGAGCAACGACATTCCGCCTCAATCCATGCCAGAGCCGGGCATGCCCGCGCCATCCGGCGATGCAGCCGCGCCGCGCAAGGACTCGCTGATTGAATACCCGTCGCTCTTTCCCATCAAGGTGATGGGCGTCAAGGTCGACGGCTTGGTGCATGCCATCACGCAGGTCGCCCACCAGTTCGACCCGGCCTTCGACGCCAGCACCATCGAGCTGCGCGAAAGCAGCGGCGGCAAATACCTAGGCGTCACCATCACCGTCATGGCCACGTCACGCGAACAGCTCGACGAGCTCTACCGCACGCTGAGTACCCACCCGATGGTACGGGTCGTGTTGTAGGCACGGCCAGCGCTGTCACACGCGCTTCACGGCCGGCCTGCACGCTCCAGACAACCCGGAGAACAGCATGCCCGCCACACCACCTCAAACCCCGCCGCAAACGCCAACGCAAACACCGCCGGCCAGCCAGCAAGACCGCTTCGAAGACCTGCTCAAGTCAAGCGCCGAAGACCGCAGCGCGGTGCGCACCGGCGTCGCCGAAGGCAGATGGCGCGACTGCGAGCCCAACCCCCTGCGCGCGGCCGGGTTTGCCGCCCGCGCCACGCCCGGCCTGCGTAATTTCGCCGAGGTTCAGATTGGCGATACGCTGGACTACCAGAGCGCGTCGTTTCTGGCGCAGGGCGCCGATGTGCGGCGCGCGGTCGGCATGGTGGAAGTCAATCTTGGCGGCGAATCGCGCAGCGGCACCGGTTTTCTGATTGGCAGCGGGCTGTTCATCACCAACGCGCACGTCATCAGAAGCGCCGAAGAAGCGATGGCCACCACGGTCACGTTCGACCGCGAGCTTGATGTGGCCCGCATCCCGCTGGCAGGCACCAGCTTTCGGCTTGATCCGCAGCGATTTTTTGCCACCTCGCCCGAGGATCTGCTCGACTTTGCCGTGATCGCGCTCGGCGCGCGCATCGCCGGTCTGGCCACACCCGAGTCGCTCGGCCACTGCGCGCTCAGCCCCGAGCCGAACAAGCATGTGCTGGGCATGAACGTCAACATCATCCAGCACCCGCGCGGCAACTACAAGCAGGTGGCCATCCGCAACAACCTGCTGACGTTCCGCACCGACCGGTCGCTGCTGTATGAAACCGATACCGAGGTCGGCTCGTCAGGTGCGCCAGTGTTCAGCGACTTGTGGGACGTGGTCGCGCTGCACCACTTCGGCCAGCCCAGCCTGGCCCGACTCGATACGCCGGGCGCGCGCGATTTGCCCGTCAACGCCAACGAAGGCATTCGCATCAGCGCGATTCATGTAGCGCTAGCGGCGCAACTTGCCGGCCTGCCGCCCGCGCAGCGCGCCTTGTTGGGTCAGGCGCTGAATCTCTGGAGGACGCCTTTTTCCAGCGATGCCGGTGCCGCGACTGCGGGCCAGCCGAGGCCTCGCGGGCAACTGGCGCCGCGTGTCGGCAGCGCCACAGCAACAGCCGTACCCGAGCCAGAATCCGCGTCCGCAACCGTCAACTCTGGAGACACGCCCATGACCAGCCCCGACGACGCCAGCGTCACCGTCACCGTGCCGCTAACAATCACCCTGCGGCTTGGTACCGGCCACCCCGTCAGCCTCGCGCCTGCGGCCGATGCAGTCTCTGCCAGCGCCCTGCCGCGCCTCGGCCCCTTGTCGCCAGGCGCTGAAGCCGCGAAGGTCGATCGCGACTACAGCACCCGCACCGGTTACCAGTCCGACTTTTTACCCCGCGCCACCGTCTCGCTGCCGCAGCCAGACCCCGCACTGAAAAAACAGATCGCGCCGCTGCGCCCCAGCGAACCCGACGCGGCCGGTGGCCTGCTGAAGTACGAACATTTCAGCCTGAAGATGCACAAAACCCGACGCGTGGCGATCTACACCGCGACCAACATCGACGGCGACACGTATTTGAACGTCGACCGCGCCACCGGCCAGGTCAGCAGCGCACAAGAAGCCGACACCTGGTTCAAGGACCCGCGCATCAGCGAGAGTTTTTATCTCGGACAGGATTTTTATTCCAGCACCTCGCGCTACTTCGACCGCGGCCACCTGACGCGCCGCAGCGACCCGACATGGGGCACACCGCAAGCGGCCGAACGCGCCAACGCCGATACCTTTCACTTCACCAACGCCTCGCCGCAGCACTTCCGCTTCAACCAGTCCGCGCGCTTCTGGCAGGGCGTGGAGCGTTACATCCTGGAAACCGGCATCAACAAGGCCGGCCCCGCCGCGCGGCTGTGTGTGTTTCAGGGACCGCTGTTTGACGACAGCATCGACTGGTGGATCGACAACGAGGTCCAGATTCCGTCGTCGTACTGGAAAGTGGTGGTCTGGCGCGGCGCGAAAAAGCTCAAGTCCGTCGGCCTGGTCGTCGACCAGCTCCCGCTGCTAGGCGAAGAGCGCCGCAGCCTGGGCCAACCGCAGGACACGCCCTTCTTCGACGTGTCGACCTGGCGCGTGCCGGTGACAGACATCGGCGCACGCACGGGCCTGAAGTTCGACGCCGACCTGGTCGCCGCCGACACCATTGGCCTGGCGGGGCAGTCGCAGCCGGGTGCCGAAGCCGCGCGGCGGGTGCTGATCCGCAGCCTGCAGGACATCGTGCTGTAGACAGGGCCGGCGCGACTCGCGAATCGGGCTGGCCGCGCCGGCCTAAACTCGGGCGACACCGCGCCAGAAAAACGTTGCCTACTTCCAAGCCGTGCCATGCCACCTATCGAAATCCGTCCCCTTGGCCGCGTCGACTACCTGCCCACCTGGGCGGCGATGAAGGCGTTCACCGCGACGCGGCCTGTGGCGTCGTCACAAGCCGAAAATTCAAGCCAAATCGGCCTCCAGTCCCCGGATTACATGCGTGATCAGCTATGGATTTGTGAGCATTCAGCGGTTTACACGCAAGGGCTGGCGGGCAAGGCGGAGCATATGTTGAACGCCGGCAGCATTCCGGTCGTGCAGACCGACCGCGGCGGGCAGGTGACGTTTCACGGGCCGGGGCAGGTGGTGGCCTACCCGCTGGTCGATCTGCGGCGCGCCGGCTATTTCGTCAAGGAATACGTTTACCGGATTGAAGAAGCGGTGATCCGCACGCTGGCGCATTTTGGCGTGACGGGGCACCGCGTGGCCGGCTCGCCCGGGATTTATGTGCGGATGGATGATCCGTTTTCGCATGCGGCACTGACGGGCCCCGTCGATCCGGCCAACCCGTTCGCAGGCCTCGGCAAAATTGCCGCGCTGGGCATCAAGGTCAGCCGCCACTGCACCTACCACGGCGTGGCGCTGAACGTGGCGATGGACCTGGAACCGTTTTCGCGCATCAACCCGTGTGGTTACGAAGGATTGCAGACGACGGATTTGCGCTCGCTGGGCGTGGAGGCGACGTGGGATGAGGCCGCCGGGGTATTTTCTCGAAAGCTCGCCCAATTCCTGGCGCCTTGAAAAGTAGCTGACGACTTCTCAAGCGCTTCCTGCCTGCTCTGAAGGCTGCCTGAGGGCCTTAAAGCGGCATTACGGCGCGGCCCGCTTGTACGCAGTTAATTCCCGCGTGTACATATTGAATGGATCGTCACGGACCCGCTTGATGTCAGCACTGACCTCAGGTGCATACCAGTAGGTGTCGTTTTGTTTGCCATTGCGCCCGTTGCTGTTCTTGAAGAAGCCCCGGTATTCGATCTTGTAGGCCATGAATTTCCCCGCCGGCGTGGTTACCTCTTCATAAGCCACCACTTCGGCGTCCTGTTTGGTGTTTCCGGTCACGCCGTCAGGCCTGGTCCAGTCGCCGTCATAAACCCACTTTTTACCAATCTCCAGCGGCCAGACGCGCCACGGTTTGTTTGCAGGCTCGCCCAAAAATGCGGTCGATAGAGGGAAGTTTTTTGTCCCGTCAGAAAACTGGCGGATGCCATCAACCTCCACCACAGTGCGGCTGCCTTGACCATCCTGAAGCTTGGTGCGGTTGTCGACTTGCCGCCATTCCCACTTGTCGCCGGCTTTGAAGCTGTCCGGCGCAGGCATTTCGGCTTTTTGTGCGAAAGCAGTATGCGCGTTGGCAACCAGTGCAGCCGCAAACAACAGACCCCTGAATTTATACATGATTTCCTCCCCTGCTAACGTGACCGATATAGGTCACTCTCAATATAAGCCTTGCCGCTGGAGCAAACAAGCCAGCTCAGCGACAATCAGCGCATGAGCACACCCGAAGTTGTCAACCCAACCGTCAGAGACGTTCAAAGTCTTGAGTCCTACAACCCGCTGGCCAAGCAGAAGGCGGCGGCCAAGCTGTCGCGGATTCCGGTCAAGGTCGAGCGCGCCGAGGTGCTCAAAAAACCAGAGTGGATTCGCGTCAAGGCCGGCAGCCCGACCACGCGCTTCTACGAGATCAAGCAGATCCTGCGCGAAAACAAGCTCAACACGGTGTGCGAGGAAGCCAGCTGCCCCAATATTGGCGAATGTTTCGGCAAGGGCACGGCGACCTTCATGATCATGGGCGACAAATGCACGCGACGCTGCCCGTTCTGCGACGTGGGCCACGGCCGGCCGGACCCGCTCGATGCGGACGAGCCATTGAACCTGGCCAAAACGATTGCTGCGCTCAAACTCAAATACGTGGTGATCACCAGCGTGGACCGCGATGACCTGCGCGACGGCGGTAGCGGGCATTTTGTGGAATGCATCCAGAAGATTCGCGAGCTCTCGCCTGGCACGACGATTGAAATTCTGGTGCCCGACTTCCGCGGCCGCGATGACCGCGCACTCGAAATCCTGAAAGCCGCGCCACCGGATGTGATGAACCACAACCTGGAAACCACCGCGCGGCTGTACAAGGAAGCGCGCCCCGGCAGCGACTACCAGTTTTCACTGAATCTGCTGAAAAAGTTCAAGGCGCTGCATCCTGATGTGCCGACCAAAAGCGGCATCATGGTCGGCCTGGGCGAAACCGACGAAGAAATTTTGGCTGTCATGCGCGACATGCGCGCGCATGACATCGACATGTTGACGATCGGTCAGTACCTGGCGCCGTCGATGAGTCATCTGCCGGTGCGCCGCTACGTGCACCCCGACACCTTCAAGATATTCGAGGCCGAGGCCTACAAAATGGGTTTCACGCACGCCGCTGTAGGCGCGATGGTGCGCAGCAGCTACCACGCTGATGAGCAAGCGCATGCAGCCGGCGTGGCGGACAAGCCCGTATCCGCGGCGGCCAACGCCGTCTGAAAATGACAGCGCCGCAAGGCTCGCCCTCCGCGATCACGCTGCGCCATTACGGCAGCTCGCATGGCAGCCATGCGCATGCACACGTTCAGGTCCTGCTCGGGCTGAAAGGCGAACTTGAACTGGAAATCGAAGGCCGCGGCCGGCGGATCATGGCTGGCGACGGCTGCGTGATTGCAGCGGGCGACCGGCATGATTTTGAATCCCCAGGCGGTAGCCAGTGCCTGGTACTGGATACCTGCGAGCCCGGATGGTCGCGATGCGCCGACAGCCCCAGCCACCCCGAAGAAGCCCTTGCCCTGGGCCGCTACCTGGCCCGGGCTTTATCACACCCCGACGGTCTGGCCGCCATGGTCGGCGCGCCGCTTTTGCTTGAAGCCTGGAGCCGCGGTGAGATGCAAAACCGGCGCAGCGGGCGCGTCATTGACTGGCGCGCGCTGGCGGCTTGGGTGCAGCAGCATCTTCACGAACCGGTGAGCGTTTCCCGGCTGGCGGCTGAGGCCTGCTTGAGCCCGACACAATTTGCTGCACGCTGTCGGGCGGAAACCGGGTTCAGCGTGATGCAGTGGCTACGCGGGCAGCGTTTGACCCGCGCCGCAGTCTTACGCCTGCAAGGCGTGAAACTGGAGCAGGCCGCCGTTCAATGCGGTTACCAAAGCCCGTCGGCCCTCAGCGCAGCGCTGCGGCAGCGCCGCCCGCGTCAGTAGCGATAGGGATTGTTTGGCCGGCGGTCATAGCGGTTGCGCACGCCATCACCGTCGCGGTCATGCCCACGGTAGCCGGGTCCAGGGCCCGGAGGCGGCAAGGGCGCGACGATACAGCCCGCCAGGCTGCTCAATACAACAATCACAAGTGCAAGTCTTTTCATGGCGTTCTCCGATAGGGTCGTGAGGGGCGGTTCGTGGGTCAGGGGGTTCAAATGCAAACCTGTTGCAACCTTTATGGGCTGGCCGGAGATGTCTGCCTTGGGCATGGCAGGTGAAGCTGGTTACGAAATGTGTCGCCCCGCCGTCATCTGATCACCATCAAACGCCAGCACCGCATTGCCGTGAAACCGTCGCGGGTCGATAGACAAGCGTCGTTGCGCGCAGATTTTCCGCACCGGCCCCCGCTATGCTCCCGGGCATGCAAGCCAATCTTTACGCACTGGGCGCCATTGCCCTATGGGCTCTACTCGCCGCGCTTGGCGTGGCGCTCAAGCACCTGCCGCCCTTTCTGCTGACCGGCATCGCCCTGATGGTGGGCGGCTTGCTGGCGGTGCCTTTCGTCATCAGGGACAAGCGCCAGTGGCAGGTCACGCCCCGGGCTCTCGCGCTGGGGGTGTTCACGCTGTTCGGATTTCACTTTCTGCTCTTCATCGGCCTGCGGCTGGCCCCAAGCGTCGAGGTGAACCTGATCAACTACCTGTGGCCGCTGTTCATCGTGGTGCTGGCACCGCTGTATGTGCGGGGGCTGCACCTGAAGCGCGCGCATGTGCTGGCGGCGCTGCTGGGTTTTGGCGGTGCGGTCATCGCGATCTGGGGTGGCCGTGATCGGGCGGGCGCCGGGACAGCGTTCGACGCTCGCGTGATGCTCGGCTATGCGCTGGCACTGGGCTCGGCGCTGATCTGGGCCAATTACTCGCTGCAGACCAAGCGCCTGGCGCAGGCAGGCCAGGGTTTTCCGACAGCGGCCATCGGCCTGTTCGGACTCGTCTCTGGCGCCTTGTCGCTGCTGTGCCACTGGGCGCTGGAGCCGGCCGTGGCCTTGTCGCTGACGGACGCCGGCCTGCTGGCGGTGATGGGGCTGGGGCCGCTCGGAGCGGCGTTTTTTCTGTGGGACAAGGCATTGAAGCTTGGCGACCCGCGCCACGTCGGGCTGCTGAGCTACTTCACGCCGCTGGCGTCAACCGCGCTGCTGATGGTGGTCAGCGGCCGGGCTTTGACGTGGAGCGTGGCGCTGGCGGCGGCGCTGATTGTGAGCGCGGCGCTACTGGGTACGCGAGGCCGCTGACACTGACAGCCGGGGATTTCGGATATTTCAGGTATTTGGGGCATTTCAGGAATCGAAATGCCCTCCAGCCCACGAAAACCTTGCGCGAGCAGCTATTTAAATGATAGCAACAAGTCAGCAACTTCCCTGCCTCTTCCCTGCATTTTCCGGCCACTCCCCGCCAGGTATTGAAGCGCTGCGGCTCTCGGGAACGCTCAGGCGGCGCTTTCAGACGGGCGCTGAGAGCGGGCCAGCGCCAGAATCGACTCAGGCAGGCGCTTGACGGCCTCAACGGGTTTCGGTGCCGGGCTGCGCAGCGACGGCATGCTGCCGGTCAGGGCTTCCGACACTTCACGCTCCAGCCAGACCACGCGCTGCGCGTACATGTTCGCCAGCGCCGCATGATGCTCGGCCGCCGTCTGGTGCTCGATACGCGCGATGTTGGCCTGCTGCAGGTATTCCTGGGCTCTGCGGATGTGCGCGTCGGCCCGTGTTCTGAAAAGATCGAATCGCATGGGAACCTCCTCATGTAAAAACAGCCACGTGAATGAAACAATTTGATTCAATCAGAACACCCGAGTTCCGAAAATCGCGGTTTGAGAACTTGAGATGTCGCTTCTGGCGCGTGATGTTGTAGGACAGGACGACGCCACCGGTCGTCACAGCCGGCAGTTCAGTGGCCATTTCGGCCGAACCACCGCGCACCGCCTTCACCGGCTCGTGATCGCTCGTCATCGCTCGTCTAGAGCATGTTTTAAGATCAAAACCACCCGCAGCCCAAGCGATACCTGCGCAAGCAGCTACTATTTCAATAGCAGACTGATCTCCAGACCCGGGCTGGCATTGCGCACCTGCAGCGTGCTGCCGTGCGCCTCGGCCACCAGCCGGCACAGGTGCAGGCCCA
>JANNKV010000415.1:0-1833 GCA_031396485.1 Polaromonas sp.
GCGGGCGCGCGCTGGTCGCCGACAGCATCGCCTGGTCGCTGTTCTGGCTGCTGCAGGCGGCCACCCTGCTGCGCGTTGCCGGGGCCGCGCAAAGCGCTTTTGCCGGCGCCGTGTTGCTGGCCGCCGCCTTGTTGTGGGCCATCATCATGACGGTGTGGGGGCTGCGGCTGGGCAATTGGTACGGCCGCCTGCGCGCCGATGGTCGCCCCGGTTAAAGATCACAAGGACAAATACCGTGAACATCCTTGCCCTGCCGGTCCAGTTGCGCGCCGCTGCCCCCATTGACAGCGACACCGCAGCCATGGCGGCCGCGCTGATGCAATCGCGCCAGACCATCCTGCCCAAGCGGCTGGCCGCACCCGGCCCGGATGCGCAGCAGCTTGACATGCTCTTGACTGCGGCCGCCAGCGCGCCCGACCACGGCCAGCTGCTGCCCTGGCGCCTCGTGCAGGTGCCGCCAGCCGCGCGCGGCCTTCTGGCACAGGTGTTCGGCGACGCACTGCTCGAACGCGATGCCGCGGCGACCGCCGACCAGGTGGCGCAGGCCTGCGAGAAAGCGTATCGCGCGCCGCTGCTGTTGCTTCTGGTGGTCGATGGCCTGAGAGGCGATCCGGAGATCGACCTGTTCGAGCGCATCGTCTCCGCCGGTTGCGCCGTGCAAAACATGCTGCTCATGGCCACTGCACTGGGCTATGGTTCGGCGCTGACCAGTGGCAAGGCCCTGAAATCCAATGGCCTGCGCGCACTGCTCGGTCTTGCGGGGGGCGAACATGCGCTGTGCTTCGTCAGCATCGGCACGGTCCAGTCGCGCAAGAGCGCGCGCGTGCGGCCCGTACCGGCCGATTTTGTACACACCCTGTCGTCCGCAGGGGCAGTGGTGGCGGGGCTTTGATGCGCCGCGGGCAACATTCTTCAACCTGATTTTTTTGACGGAGACCCCCATGAGCATCTCAAGCTTTGACGACCTGCTGCAGGCCGCGCGGGCCCAGCCCGAGCCGCAGCGGCTGCTGTTCGTCTTTGCCGGCGTCGAACTGCCCGACGACGCGACCCCTGCCCAGCGCCAGCGCTTTGAGGCCGGCCAGGGCGGCGCGCTGGTGCCGCTGATGTGTGTCGACAAACGCCCCGACGAGCTGGCGTCGTTTGGCGCCCTGACGCAGGAGTCCAGCCAGTTCGGCCATGACTGGGGCATCGTGTTTGCCGCCGCCATGTCAGGTAGCCTGAACCGCGCGCCTACCAGTGAAGACGCAGAGGAACCCTTGCAGCGCATGGTCGAGGCCATCAAGCGCGGCGAACATGGCGCCTACATTCCGTTCGATTCGCAGGGCCAGGCCGTCCAGATAAGTTGACGGCGCTGATATGAGCACCACCACCCGACCGACCACACGCCCGGTGTCACTACCCGGCCACAGCGCACCTGCCGCCGGCTTTGAAGCGCCTTTCGAAATGCTGGCCACCTGCCATGACCGGGTCCGGCGCATGCTGGCCCTGCAGGCCAAACTGCAGCAGCACCTGCTGGACAAAGGCTGCGACGATGCGGCCCGGCAAGCCGCACGCGACGTGATGCGTTACTTCGACATCGCCGCGCCGCTGCACCATCAGGACGAGGAATTACACGTGTTTCCGCCGCTGCTGGCTGGGACCGATGCTGCGCTGCGCGACCTGGTGCAGCGTTTGAAGGAGGACCACCGGCAGATGGAAATCGCCTGGCTAGCGGCGCGGCGCACGCTGCAGGCGGTGGCCGACAGTGCTCCATCAGGCTGGACGCCGCTCTCTGATGCGCAAATCGGAGCTTTGAATCAATTTGCGGCTCTGTACACGCAGCACCTCGAAGAC
>JANNKV010000320.1:0-2394 GCA_031396485.1 Polaromonas sp.
CGACACAGGCGGTCAAGCGCTGTTGCAGGCGGCTGGCGTGGTGCCGGATGCGGGTGTGATTGCAGCGCATGAAGTAGCGGCTTTCATCGAGGCCGCGAAAACCCGTCAATGGGATCGGGAGCCGAACGTGCGCATGCTGGCATAAGCCGGGATTTGCAAGGGCTCCGATCACCGCCACCAGGCTGCCCGCATGGGGCGGCGCTGGCGATTGTTTTCTTGAGCCGTGACGGCGTTACGCCATCAGCGCCTCAATCTCATCGGCCTTTACCGGAACGCCACGCGTCATCAGCTCGCAGCCCTTCGCCGTGACCAGCGCATCGTCTTCAATGCGGATGCCGATGTTCCAGAACTCTTTCGGCACGCCTTTGGCGGGGCGCACGTAGAGGCCGGGCTCGATGGTCAGCACCATGCCGGCCCGCAAAATGCGCGGCGGTTTTTTCATGACGAGCTGGCCGAGTGCGTCTTTTTCCTCGCGCGGCTTGCTGCCGGGTTCGGTGTAGTCGCCGCAATCGTGCACGTCCATGCCCATCCAGTGGCCGGTGCGGTGCATGTAGAACTGGCGGTACGCGCCGGATTCGATCACGTCATCGACCTTGCCGTGTTTTGATTTATTCAGCAGACCAACATCGAGCATGCCCTGCGCCAGCACGCGGGTGGCGGCGTCGTGCGGGTCGGTGAAGCGCTTGCCGGGTTTCGTCACTTTGATGGCGGCTTCCTGCGCAGCCAGAACGATGTCATACAGCGTGCGCTGCGCCGGTGTGAACTTGCCATCCGCCGGAAAGGTGCGGGTGATGTCGCTCGCGTAGCCGCCCAGCTCGCAGCCGGCGTCGATCAGACACAGCTGGCTGGGTTTGAGTTCGGCATCTCCGGCGCGGTAATGCAGGATGCAGGCGTTGGCCCCGGCCGCGACGATGCTGGTGTATGCGGGGAACTGTGAGCCGTGGCGGCGGAACTCGTGCAGCAGTTCGGCTTCCAGGTGGTATTCACGCGCGCCGCCTTTGATGCCCGAGCGCAGCATCGCGGCGGACGTCATCATCGCCCGCACATGTGCCCCGGCAGAAATGGCACCGGCGCGGCGCAAGATCGCGATTTCATGCGCGTCCTTGATCAGCCGCATCTCGTCGAGCAGCTTGCACAAATCGTGCTGGCTCTGCGGGCATTCAGCGCCATAGCGCACACGCGCGCGCACGGCGTTCAGCCAGCCATCGACCTGCGTTTCCAGTCCTTTATGCGTCGCGAACGGAAACCACACGGCGTTCTGGTTGGCCAGCAGTTCGGGCATTTTTTCATCGAGTAGATCAACACTGAAAGCCGCATCGACACCCAGCGCCGCCGGCGCGGCCTTGGGCCCGAGGCGAATGCCGTCCCAGATCTCGCGCTCCAGGTCTTTCGGCCGGCAGAACAGTGTGGTTTTGCCGCTGGCCTCGATCACCAACCAGCTCGCCGGTTCTTCGAAGCCGGTCAGGTAATAGAAATAGCTGTCGTGCCGGTACGGAAAGTCGCTGTCGCGGTTGCGCGGTGATTCAGGCGCGGTGGGCAGCAGCGCGATGCCTCCTCCTGCGGCCTTGAGCGCCTTGGCAATCGCGGCGCGGCGTTTTTGATAGACGGTGGAAGCGTTGGAAGATGCCATGTCGGTGCGGTTCTCAGATGACGGTTTCGTTCAACTCGGCCAGGCGCGCAGGCGTGCCCACGTCGGTCCATGCGCCGCCAGACAGCTCGGCGCTGACCTGGTGATTGTCCATCGCGCTGCGCAGCATGGCAGCGAGCGGGGCTTTCACGCCAGCCGGGTTGCCAAAGGGCAGTGCATCGAAAAAATCCTTGCGGTACAGCGCGATGGTACTGAAGGTGAATCGCGGCGCACTGGAGGTGCCGGGCAGGTTGAGCGCCAGGCCGTCATCACTGAGGCCGAAGTCGCCTTTGGCGTTGTGCGTCGGGTTGGGCACCAGCCAGAGGTGCACGAGTTTGCCGCTGGCAGTGAAGCTATCAACGGCGGCTTGCGAAAACTCGAAACCCGGCACGAACACATCGCCGGCCAGCACCCAAAAAATATCGCCGAGCAGCGGCAGCGCGCGTGCAATGCCGCCGGCAGTTTCCAGCGCGCCGCCGAAGTCTGCGCCTTCGTGAGAGTATGAAAATAATAGCTGCTGGCGCATGTTATTCATGGGCTGCAGGCCGATTTGACTTGAAATCAGCGTCGAAAACCGGCTGCGGAGGTGCGCCTCAATCTGCTCGCCCAGCCACGCCGTGTTGACGACGAAATCAGTCACGCCGCCGTGCGCCAGCGCTTCCACATGCCAGTCGATCAGCGCCTTGCCGCGCACCTCGAGCAGTGGCTTGGGGCAGGTGTCGGTCAGTGGCCGCATGCGCTCGCCGCGCCCGGCCGCCAGAATCATG
>JANNKV010000076.1:0-10976 GCA_031396485.1 Polaromonas sp.
GCATGTCGACTTCAACCCAGCGTACGCGCAGGGAGTGGGAAAAGCGGAAGTCTGAGAGGAAGTCTTGAGGGGTCATGGTGAATTTCAGTCTACAGGCAATGGGGTGATAAACGCGGCGAATCCGTTCCCCGTTCGGGCTGATACCTCCCCACCCGTTCGGGCTGAGCCCGCCCACGCCTGGTTGCTCGGCGCAGACCCTTCGACAAGCTCAGGGCGAACGGTCAAGTGAGGTGTCTTGACTCAAACTTTAACCCGCCGTTCAGGCCGATACCAACCCACCCGTTCGGGCTGAGCCCGCCCACGCCTGGTTGCAAAGCGAAAACCCCTTCGACAAGCTCACGGCGAACGGCTAGGTGAAGCGTATTTGGTCTACAGGAGCTGCAGGGAAAAAGCATTCCGCAGCGCCTGCGCCGCCTGCGCATGGGCCACTTTGGCCTCGGCAATCATGCGGCCCATCTTGATGAATTCGTGCGTCACGCCGCGGTAGATTTCGAGGTCAACGTGGACGCCCGCCGTACGCAGCTTGTCACCGTACATCACCCCTTCGTCCACCAGCGGGTCGAGTTCAGCCAAGCCGATCCACGCCGGCGCCACGCCATCCACGTCGGGCGCGTTCAACGGCGCAAAGCGCCAGTCGTCACGGTCGGCGCGGCTGCGCACGTAGTGATTGAAAAACCAGGTGATCTGCGCTTCTTCCAGCACGAAGCCTTCGGCAAATCGTTGATGCGACGGCGTGTCTTGATGTGCCGCGCAGCCGGGGTAAAACAGCAACTGCAGCGCCAGCGGCAAGCCGGCGTCGCGCGCCTGAATGGCGATTGACGCGGCCAGCGTGCCGCCGGCGCTGTCGCCACCGACGGCGAGGCGCGCCGCATCGATCTGCAGGCCGGCCGCGCTCGCGTGCAGCCACTGCAGCGCGTCCCATGCGTCGTTATCGGCGATTGGAAATTTATGTTCTGGTGCCAGCCGGTAGTCCACCGACAGCACGGCGCAGCCCGAAAGCAAACTGAGCTGACGGCACAAAATGTCGTGCGTCTCAATGCTGCCGATGGTGAAGCCGCCGCCGTGAAAAAACAGCAGCGCTGGCAGCGGCTCCCGATGATCATGCGGCCGGTACAGCCGTGACTTGATTTGCTGGCCGTCGCGCGTGGGTACCGCATGGTCTTGCACGCTGGCGATGACCGGCCGTGGGATTTCCAGCACATTGGCGCCGAGCTCATACGAGGCGCGGGCATCTTGCGGCGTCATCGATTGCAGGGTCGTTCGGCGTGCGCGGGCCATGGCTCGCAAAACATCCTGCATGGCGCGGGTTGGGTGAGAGATGTTCAATTGCTTTTCAGTTGGGTTAGAGTGAAATGTAAATCGTACCGCGCAGACACGGCCCCGACACACCCAGACAGCATTCAGAAAGATCAATCCCATGGCCCTCATCTACTACATCACCCAGGTTCAATTTGACTTCGGCGCCGTCAAGCTGCTCAAGCAGGAATGCGAGCGCGTCGGCATTACCCGCCCGCTGGTCATCACCGACCCCGGCGTGAAGGCGGCTGGCGTGCTTCAAAAGGCGCTCGACGCCTTAAGCTCGTCATCCAGCGGCATGCCTGTGACGGTGTTCGACCAGACGCCGTCAAATCCGACCGAAGCGGCCGTGCGCGCGGCCACCGCGATGTACAAGGCCGCCGGTTGCGACGGGTTGATTGCCGTCGGCGGCGGCTCGGCCATCGACTGCGCCAAGGGCGTGGCGATTGCGGCGACGCACGAAGGCCCGCTCAAAACCTACGCCACCATCGAAGGCGGCTCAGCCAAAATCACCGACCGCGCCGCGCCGCTGATTGCCGTGCCGACCACCAGCGGCACCGGCAGCGAAGTCGCGCGCGGCGCCATCATCATCCTGGACGATCACCGCAAACTCGGTTTTCACAGCTGGCACCTGGTGCCCAAAGCCGCGATCTGCGACCCCGAACTGACGCTAGGCCTGCCCGCCCGGCTGACGGCCGCGACCGGCATGGACGCCATTGCGCACTGCATGGAAACCTTTATGTCCGCTGCCTTCAACCCGCCGGCCGACGGCATCGCGCTAGACGGACTGGAGCGCGGCTGGGCCCACATTGAACGCGCCACCCGCGACGGCAGCGACCGCGAAGCAAGGCTCAATTTGATGAGCGCCTCAATGCAGGGCGCAATGGCGTTTCAGAAGGGCCTGGGCTGCGTGCATTCGCTCAGCCACAGCCTCGGCGGCGTCGACCCGCGCCTGCACCACGGCACGCTGAACGCGATGTTTCTGCCAGCGGTGGTGCGCTTCAACGCCCAGGCCGCCTCCGTACAAAAAGCCCACCGCCTCGACCGCATGGCCCGCGCGATGGGGCTGGCAAGCGGCGGCGACATTCCAGAAGCCATCACCGATATCAACGCCCGCCTCGGCCTGCCGACCGGTCTGGCGGCGATGGGTGTGGAGCGTGGGTCGTTCGACAACATCATCAAAGGTGCGCTGGCTGATCACTGCCATGGGACGAATCCGCGGATTGCGAGCGTGCAGGATTATGAGGAGATGCTGGGGGCGTCGATGTAGGTTTTTTTCGGGTCATTAAGGCTTCCAGCCCAAGTAGTACCTGCGTAAGAAGCTATAAAAGTTGTAGCAATTTCCCATACGGTTGATGGAAGATTTGCCACTTTGTTGGCCTTGCGCTCGTCGAAAAGTCTTGACACTGCGAGCCTGCCTTGAAAAGCGCAGCACGAACGCTCAAGAGCACCGGCTGAAAATCCGATTGCAGCTCCACCAATTTTTCTTGAATCCAGTTTGCGGTAAGGGGCGTATTAAAGACGCTGAACTTTTTCCAGCTGAAGCCCTTCCATCCCTTCAATTCAACGAGAAAAAATAATATGACCCGTTCCATTTTTAAAGCCTTGAGCCTTTCCGCGCTTTCCCTTGCCTCCCTGGCCGCTTGCACCACCATGGCGCCCGAACCGGAAGGCACTGCGCGCGCTGAAAATACGGTGGCCGTTACCGCCTCGAACAAGCTGCTCAAGTTCAATGCGGGCCGCCCTGGCCGTATTTTAAAAACGCTCACCATCACTGGCCTGCAGGCAGGAGAGACCCTGCTGGGCATTGACTACCGAGTGTCCAAAGACCAGCTTTATGCGCTGGGCAGCAGCGGCCGGCTGTACACCGTCAATGAAGACACCGCAGCCGCCAGCGTGGTGGGCATGCCGTTCACCGTCAAGCTGGAAGGCACGCAGTTTGGCTTTGACTTCAACCCGACGGTCGACAGAATTCGTGTGGTCAGCAATACCGGGCAAAACCTGCGCCTGCACCCTGACACGGGCGCCGTGGTAGACAGCAACGCAACACTTGAAGGCGTGCAAACCGACGGGAAATTGACCTATGCAGCCGGCGACGTGAACTTCGCCAAATCGCCAATGGCAGTTGGCGCGGCTTACACCTACAACAAAGCCGACACCAAAATTACCACCAACTTTGCGCTTGACGCCGCCACCGGTGCGCTGGTCACGCAAGGCTCGCGCGAAGGTGTCATGCCAGCGGTGTCGCCGAACTCGGGGCAGTTTTTTACTGTCGGCAGCCTGGGGCTTGCATTTACCAACGCCTCTTTTGATATTCAAGCTCTCAGCGATGTGGCGTTTGCCGCTTTGAACAGCGACGGCAGCGCGGCCAGCCGCTGGGTAACGATTGATCTGAAAACCGGCGCAGCGAAGTCGCTTGGCACGATTGGTGGCGGCGAGCGTGTGACCGGTATTGCAATGGAGCCTTGAGCAAAACGGCCGCAGTGGTCAGCGAAAATTGCGAAGCGTGCAGGAGCGGCGCGAGGGTCAGGTCCTCCAGAGGCGACAAGGAGCAAGGAGTCGGTGTTTTAGGCCTCTAGCCCACGCGATACCTGCGTAAGAAGCTATCGAAAGAGTAGCAATCACCCGACTCCTATCAGGCTGCTTTACGCTTCGTTCTCCAGCAGCCGCTGCATAAACGCCTCGCACTGCGCCAGCTGTGCCAGTGACACAAACTCATTCGGCCGGTGCGCCTGCTCGATGTCGCCGGGGCCGCAGATCACCGTTGGAATACCCGCCGCCTGGAACAGACCGCCTTCGGTGCCGTAGGAAACTGCCCCGTTCGGCTTGTTGCGGGAAAGCGCGGTGGCGAGTTTGACGATTTCGTCGGTCTCTTGCATGTTCATGCCGGGCGCGGTGTTCAGCAGTTCCAGCTTGATAGCGGCGTTGGGCTCGACGCGTTGCATCTCGGGCAGCAGCGTGGCGGCGTAGTCTTTCACTTCCTGGAACAGCTTGTGCTCTGACGCGCCGGGCAAGGTGCGGGCTTCAAAAATGAACTCGCATTCCTTGGGCACGATGTTGGCGGCCAGGCCGCCGCGGATCAGGCCGGTCTGCATGGTGGTGAAGGGCACGGTGAACGCGTAATCACGCGTTTCCAGTTGCTGCAGGCGGTCGGCCATCTGGCGGATGTAGACGATGATGCGGGCGGCGTATTCGATGGAATTGACGCCTTGCGTGGTGTAGCTGGAATGGGCTTCGCGCCCGGTGATGCAGCAGCGAAAACGGTGCGTGCCCTTGTGCGCAATGATGGGTTGCATTAGCGTCGGCTCGCCGACGATGCAGCCGGCGGTTTTCAGGCCAATGTCAGCTAAATCCTTGATCAGCCCGCGCACCCCGATGCAGCCGACTTCTTCGTCGTACGAAAACGCAAAGTGCAGCGGCGCATTGGCCTTGCTGGCCAGAAACTGCGGCGCCATCACCAGCGCCGTGGCGATGTAGCCCTTCATGTCGGCACTGCCCCGGCCATAAAGCTTGTCACCGATCACCGTCGCTTTGAACGGGTCGGTGTCCCAGGCTTGGCCCTCGACGGGCACCACATCGGTGTGGCCCGACAGCACCAGCCCGGGCCGGCTGCCCTCCCCCAGCGTGGCGAACAGGTTGGCTTTTTTGCCGGTGGCGTCGTAGGTCAGTCGCGACGTGGCGCCCAGGCCCTTCAGGTAATCGCGGGTCCACTCGATCAGGCCGAGGTTGGAGTCGCGCGAGACGGTTTCAAACGCGATCAGACGCTCGACCATCGCCATCAGTTCCTTGGAGGGCTGCTGGCTGGTTTCGGGTTGTACTTGCGAGGTGGTCATGGTGATGGGTTCCCTAGGTTCAGCGCTGGTCGTTGAGATGGCAGGCCGAGAAATGCGCGGGTGCGATCTCTTTCAGGGCGGGCTTCTCGACGCTGCAACGCGGCATAGCATGCGGACAGCGGGGGTGAAAGTGGCAGCCGGGCGGCGGATTCAAGGGGGATGGAATCTCGCCTTTCACGGAAAAAAATTCAGTTTTACGCACTTCCAGTTTAGGCGCAGACGCCAGCAAGGCCTGGGTGTAGGGGTGATTGGCCCGGGCGAACACCTCTTCGGCACGCGCCGACTCGACCACGCGGCCGAGGTACATGATGACGACCCTGTCCGACAAGTGCCGCACCACGCCCAGGTCATGGCTGATGAACAGATAGGTCAGGTTCAGCTCGTCGCGCAGCTTGATGAAAAGATTCAGAACCTGCGCCTGAATCGACACATCGAGCGCGGCCACCGCCTCATCGCACACCAGAAACTCGGGCTGCACCGCCAGCGCCCGCGCAATGCCGACTCGCGCCCGCTGCCCGCCCGAAAACTGGTGCGGAAAACGGCGCAGCACGGCCGGATCAAGCCCGACGCGTTGCAGCAAGCCTTCGACATACGCCGATTGTTCGCGCGCGGGAATCATGCCGTGCGCCACGGGCGCTTCGCCGACGATGTCGAGCACCCGCATGCGCGGATTGAGCGAGGCGTACGGATCCTGAAAAATCATCTGGATGCCGAGCTGCTTTTTGCGTCGCGCGGCGGCGTCCAGCCGGTCGATTTCTTCGCCCTTCCAGCGGCGCGTGCCTGACGACAGGCTGTGCAGGCCGACGGCCATGCGGCCCAGCGTCGATTTTCCGCAGCCCGATTCACCGACCAGTCCCACCACTTCGCCACGCTGAATCGTCAGGTCAACGCCATCGACGGCGTGAACGACTTCCTCTTTGGCGCTGGCGCCCAGCAGGTTGGCAATCTTCGCGGCTGCGTCCAGCGACTTGACGAAGCGTTTGCTGACGCTGCGCAGTTCGAGCAGGGCTTCGGCTGGCGCTGGCATCATGCGGCCTCCGCCAGGTCGGCAACCGGGTGAAAGCAGCGCAGCGCGCGGCCGTCGAACTGCTGCAGCGCGGGCTGGGTCGCACAGGCGCTGGTGGCGCGGTCGCAGCGGTCGCGGAAAGCGCAGCCGACCGGCAAGTTCAGCAGTGAAGGTGTCATGCCCGGAATCTGCCGCAACGGCTGACCACGCGGATTGCGCGACGGCGCGGACGCGATCAGCCCGTGCGTGTAGGGGTGGCGGGGATGCTCCAGCACCTGGTGCGCGGTACCGCTTTCGACAATCTTGCCGGCGTACATCACGCTCACCGTGTCGGCCAGGCCGGCCACCACCGACAGGTCATGCGTGATCCAGATCAGCGCGGTGCCCGATTCGCGGCAGAGCTTTTGCATCTCGTACAGGATTTGCCCCTGAATCGTCACGTCGAGCGCCGTTGTCGGCTCGTCGCAGATGATCAGCGCCGGCTTGTTGAGCAGCGCAATCGCAATTGCCACGCGCTGGCGCATGCCGCCCGAGAACTGGTGCGGGTAAGCCAGCAGCCGCTCGTCGGGCGACGGAATCCCGACGCGGGCCAGCGCGTCTCTAGCCATGGCGCGGGCGGTGTCTTTGCTGACATCGTGGTGTGCGAACACGGCTTCCATCATCTGCGTGTCGATGCGCAGCACCGGATTCAGCGTCATCATCGGGTCCTGAAAAATCATCGCGATGCGTTCGCCGCGCACGGCCCGCATGGCTTCGGCAGGCAGCCCGCGCAGCTCCTTGCCCTGCAGCAAAATGCTGCCGCCGACCACTTCGCCGGGGCGGTCGATCAGACCCATGATGGAGTAGCCCGTCATCGATTTGCCTGAACCCGATTCGCCGACCAGCCCCATGATCTGCCCGGGCATGACCGAAAACGAAACGTCATCAACGGCCTTGACGATGCCAGCGCGCGTGGCGAACTGCGTTTTGAGGTTGCTGACGCTGAGGGTCGGGGTGGTCTGGCTCATCTGGCTCATTGGGTTTGCAGGCGGGGATTGAGCACGTCGCGCAACTGGTCAGCCACCAGATTGATCGCCACCACCGTGAGCAGCAGCGCAATGCCAGGGAAGAAACTGATCCAGTATTTGCCCGACAGCAGGTATTGAAAGCCGTTGGCGATCAGCAGGCCCAGCGATGGCTCAGTGACCGGCAAACCCAGACCGAGGAATGACAGCGTTGCCTCCAGTGAAATAGCCGCGGCCACCTGCAAGGCGGCAATCACGATCAGCGGCGGCAGGCAGTTCGGCAACAGGTGCCGAAGCATGATGCGCAGCGGTGACAGGCCGAGCGCCGTGGCGGCTTCGATGTATTCCTTCTTGCGCTCAACCAGCGCAGCGCTGCGGGCCGTGCGGGCGTAATAAGCCCATTGCACCGCCACCAGCGCAATGATGATCTTGCCGACGCCCTGCCCCGTCAGCGCGAGCAGAATCAGCGCAATGAGGATCGGCGGAAACGACAACTGAATGTCGGCCACGCGCATGATGAACGATTCGGTTCGCCCGCCAGCAAAGCCCGCCAGCAGGCCGAGCGCCAGGCCGAGCAGCAAGGCAATCACGGTGCTGGACACGCCGACGGCCACCGAAATACGGATGCCGTAAAGAATGGCCGAGAGCATGTCACGGCCCTGCTCGTCGGTACCGAGCAAAAACTTGAGCTGGCCATCGACCGAGGTCTGGCCCGGCTCCAGCCGCGAATCCATCACGTCGAGACGCGAAAGGTCATACGGGTTTTGTGGCGACAGCCAGGGTGCGAACAGCGCCGCAAACACGATCAGCGCCAGCAGGACAAATCCCGCAGTAGCGATCTTGCTGCTGAAAAAATTGCGAACGAAGCGCCGGAATGGCGTCTCGACGGCGGTAACAGGGAGCGTTTCTTCCACAGTTGATCCTGGCTTAGCCTTTGGAATCTGCGAGCCGCACACGCGGATCCAGCAGTGAATAGGCCACGTCGACCACGAGATTGATCAGGATAAAAATCACGACGATCAGCATCAGGTAGGCGACGATGACGGGGCGATCGAGAATGCGGATCGAGTCGATGATGAGCTTGCCCATGCCCGGCCAGGCGAACACAGATTCGGTGACGATGGCAAACGCGATGATGGAGCCGAATTGCAGCGCAATGACGGTGACGATGGGAATCAGGATGTTTTTGAGCACATGCACGCCGATGATGCGGCTGTTGCTCAGGCCCTTGGCGCGGGCGAACTTGACGTAGTCCTGCAGCAGCGCTTCCTGGGCCCCTGCACGCGTCAACCGAATCACCAAAGCTATGTTGAAAAGCGCCAGGTTGAACGCGGGCATCAACAGGTGCTTGAGCCCCTCGACCGACAAAAAGCTGACGGGTATGCCCAGGAACAACTGCGTCGGGCCACGACCGCTGGAAGGCAGCCAGCCGAGCTGTACCGCAAACACCATGATCAGCATCAGCCCGACCCAGAAAGTCGGCAGTGAAAAACCAACGATCGACACCGCCATGATGGTCTTGCCGGCAAAACCGTCAGGCCGCAAGCCGGCCCACAGCCCGAGCGGGATACCCATCACGATGGACAGCACGATGGCAAACACGGCGAGTTCCATCGTCGCGGGCATGCGCTCGATGATCAGCGTCAGTGCAGGCGCCGAAAAAGCAACCGAGCGCCCCATGTCGCCGCCGAGTGCGTTTTTGACGAAGAGCAGGTATTGCTGCCAGAGCGGCTTGTCGAGGCCAAAAGCGGCGATGGTGCGCGCCCGGTCGAGCTGGTCGGCGTCAGGGCTGATCAGCATGTCGATGGGGTTACCGATGGCGTATACACCGACGAACACCAGCAGCGACATGACCAGCAACACGACAACGCTTTGCAGCAGCCGCCGGATGATAAATACAAGCATCAGATTACCGCGTTGGTAAGACTAGAAAATCCACATCCGCCGGCTTTCACCGGCGGACAGCGTCAGCAACTATTACTGGCTGAACCCGAAGGCGTGGGTCCGCTCATCAGTGCGCGGCGTGTAGGTAATGCCTTTTTTGGTGGCCCAGGTGGTGACCTGCTGGTGGATCGGAATCAGCCCACCGTCGTTGATGGCGATCGCGCTGGCGTCCTGAAGCAGCGTGAGCCGCGCCTTATCGTCCACCGTGTTCAGCGCCTTGATCAGCAGCTCGTCCATTTTGGGGTTGCAGTACTTGAGCCAGTTGAAGCCACCCAGGCCTTTTGCCGGGTCATCGCAGGCCAGCAAAGCGCGGAGCGGTGAAGACGCCTCGCCCGTTTGTGCGCCCCATCCGAGCAGGCCGATCGAATACTCTGACTTGGCGCCGCGTGCCGAGTACACCGACATCGGCAGGCCTTCAACCTTGGTGGTCACGCCGATGCGGGCAAACATCTGGGCGATGGTTTGCGCGATTTTTTCGTCGTTGACGTAGCGGTTGTTGGGCGTGTGCAGCGTCATGCCGAAGCCGTTCGGGTAGCCGGCAGTGGCCAGCAGTTTCTTGGCGCCATCCGGGTCGTACTTGACGACCGTCAGTTTGGGGTTGTTGCCGAACAGGGTTTTGGGCACCAGGTTGTTGGTGGGCTCTGACAGGCCCTCCATCACGCGGTCCTTAATTGCTTCGCGGTTGATGGCCATCGACAGCGCGGTGCGCACGCGCGGGTCCATCATCGGGTTTTTGTCGAGCGGCTTGCCGTCCTTGTCGGTCACGAACGGCGACTTCTCGCGCTTGCTGTCGGGGTACAGGTAAATCAGGCGGTGCGAAACTTTCGAGTACAGGGCCAGATTGGCATCGCCCTTGACTTTGGCCAGGTCTGGCGTCGGCACGTTTTCAATCGCCTGGACATCGCCGGCGAGCAAGGCTGCCAGACGCGTGGCGCCATTGGGGATGAAGCGCATCGTGACTTTCGACCAGGCCGGCTTGGCGCCCCAGTAGGCGTCGTTACGGTCCAGTTCCAGACGGTCATCCCGCAAAAACCTGGCGTATTTGAAGCGGCCGGTGCCGACCACGCCTTTGCCGCTTGAAAAGTCGTCGCTGGTGATGCCGGTCGTTGCCTTTTTGGACACGATGTAGATCGAAGTCAGGTCGGCCAGCATGAGCGGGTACGGCTCTTTGGTGGTGAAGCGAATGGTGTACGGGTCCATGATCTTCTTGTTGATGATCGCCTTGGTGTACACGTCAAACTTGCCGGGGCTGCCGACGATGGTGGACGGGCGGTCCATCGACCAGGACACATCCTCGGCCGTCATTTCGGTGCCGTCATGGAACTTCACACCCTTGCGCAGCTTGAATTCCCAGGTCAGGTTGTTCACCAGCGTCCAGGATTCGGCCAGGCCCGGAATGACCCGACTGTCGGCGTCCATGGTGACCAGGGTTTCAAAAATATGGTCAGACACGTTCAGATTGGGAAACAGGTTGTAGAAATGCGGGTCCATCGACGTCGGTGGCGAACTCATGGCGAGCCTGAATTCCTGCGCTGATGCGGCAGGCGCCGCCACCGCAAAAATTGCGGCTACCGTTAAACCGAGCAAACTGCTCGTGGCTGATTTCGAGGCTGACAACAGACGCATAAAGGTCTCCGTGAAGTTAAAAACACGCTGCAAGGCGTAGGCGTAATATACCCATTCAGGTGCACGCTCCCAGAAAAAATCCCGGATTTCGGCCCGGATTTCGCATCTGACAGGGGGGCGGTTACCCTGCCCCACAAACCACACTCTTCAGGCCTTCACATGAATTTGATCGACCCGATTGTTCAGTTCCACACCGAACTGCAGGCCATACGCCGCAATATTCATGCCCATCCCGAGCTTTGCTACGAAGAGCAGCGCACGGCCGAC
>JANNKV010000084.1:0-5048 GCA_031396485.1 Polaromonas sp.
CGACCCGCCCGCGCTGCTGCTGGCGGCGGTGGTGTCGGGCACGATTTCGTCGTGCGCAAAGCCATAAAAGCGGATCAACCAGTCGGCCTGGTAGAGCCGGTGTTCGCGCATCAGCGGCGGCTGGCGCAGTGGCAGGCTGACGGACGCATCGGGAATTGGGCTGAAGGCCGAGTAGTACACGCGGCGCAGCTGGTAGGCGCTGTAGAGCGTGGCGGTGGTATGCAAAATCGTGCGGTCGCTGGTGGCGTCGGCACCGACAATCATTTGCGTGCTCTGGCCGCCAGGCGCGAAGCGAGGCGGCGGCGCGCGATTGGTGCGGAGTGATTTCGGCAGCGAAATGATGCTGCTTTTCACCTCGTCTTGCCGCGCGCCTTTGGCGTCGTCGATGTGCATGCGCAGCCGCGCCATCGAGCGGCGAATGGCGGCGCTGTCTTTTTCGGGCGCCAGTGATTCCAGGCTTTCGACCGTCGGCAGCTCGACATTGATGCTGAGGCGGTCGGCGTACAGGCCGGCGCGCGCCAGCAACTCGGGTGACGCATCAGGAATGGTTTTGAGGTGGATGTAGCCACGAAAGTCATGCTCTTCGCGCAGCACGCGCGCCACCTCGACGACCTGCTCCATTGTGTAGTCGGGGCTTTGGATGATGCCCGACGACAAGAACAGGCCTTCAATGCAATTGCGCCGGTAAAAACCCAAGGTGAGGTCAACGACTTCGGCCACCGTGAAGCGGGCCCGTTGCACATTGCTGCTGACGCGGTTGACGCAATACAGGCAGTCGTACAGGCAGAAGTTGGTGAACAGGATTTTCAGCAGCGAGATGCAGCGGCCGTCAGGCGCGTAGCTGTGGCAAATGCCCGAGCCTTCGGTCGAGCCAATGCCCTTGCCGCCGACTGAATTGCGTTTGGCGGTGCCGCTGGACGAGCAGGACGCGTCGTACTTGGCCGCATCGGCCAGGACGGCCAGCTTCTGCTGCAGTTTGGATGGTGCAAGGACAATTTCAGACACTGTTTTAATATACAGTGTTTTGCGGTGTCTGTGCTGGGATTGTGATGAAGGCCCGCCAGTGGAGTCAGGCTTTATGGGTACGGTACGTCTGCGCCTCAGCGCTGGCATTTTGGGCCGTGCCGGCGCCAGCGGTTGGCAGTTTTTTGGCCCGCGCTTCCATCACCAGATAGACCACGGCGGCGATGCACAGAGGGGCCAGGTAATACACCACCCGATACGCCACGAGCGCGGCAAGAATCGCGGGCTGCGGCATCTTGTGCGACAGCAGCGCGACGAACACCGCCTCCAGCACGCCAAGCCCGGCGGGCACATGCGTGATGACGCCGGCCACGGCGGCCAGCAGCAGCACGCTGACCACGGCCGGAAATTCGATGCGCTGCTGGAACAACACAAAAATAATGCCCGACATGATGAGCCAGTTGCTGGCGCCCATGACCAGCTGCAGAACGGCCAGCCGCGCGGACGGCAGCACGATCTCGTGCCCGCGAATCGTCATCTCGCGCTGGGAGGAGAAGGCGCAGAGCGCCAGATAGCCGGCGGCAATCATGACCAGCACGACGCCAATTGCGCGCAGATGGGCGGTGCTGATGGGCCAGCTGTCTGGCAATGCAGGGGGCATGATGCTGAAGATCAGACCGCCCAGCAACAGGTAGCCCATCCAGTTGGTCAGCATGCTGAGGGTCATCACGCGGGTGATGAGCCCGGTGCCCAGCCCCAGCCGTGAATACAGCCGGTACCGGAAAGCCACACCGCCTACCAGCGAGCCCAGATTCAGGTTGAAGACGTAGCTGACAAAAGTCACCGTCATCACGGTCAGCGTGCCCAGTGTGTGGCCGGTGTAGCGCCGCCCCAGCAAGTCAAAACAGCTGTACAGCGTGAAACTGGCGGCGGCCAGCAGCATGGCGATGCCTGCGACTGACAGCGGATAGGCCTGCAGCGAGGTCAGCACCTCCGGCCAGTCGATGGTGCGCGCCTGCGAGATCAGCAACCAGGCGACCAGCCCAAAAAATACAGTGGTGGCACCGCGCTTGAGCCACGGCCACCAGGGGCGCTGGCTGATTTTTAACTTCGCGCCCGCCGACCGTTGCAGGGCTTGCGGTGCGTGGCGGCTGGGCGGCAAATTCATCCGGTTCTCACGTGGCGGTCAATTCGCGGCGTCGGCAGAGATGACGTGATGCCGTGTGCCCTGGTGATCCGGCGGCCGCGCGTCGAGCGGATGGGCCAGCGTCAGGCGCGGTGCATGTGCCGGAAACCAGCCGCCCCAGGCCGGATAACGGCGCAGCAGGTGGAACAGAAAAAAGCTGCGAATCACGCGCCAGCGGCCGGACTCTTCGATCTCGTCAATCAGGATCTGTTTGCAGCTTTGCGCCATCAGGTGCTCCAGCCGTTCAGACAAATGCTGATTGAAGGCGCAGTCCTTGATCAGCACATTGGCTTCCAGATTGAGGGCCAGGCTCAGCGGATCGAGGTTGCTGGAGCCTACCGTCGACAGCGTGTCGTCGAATACGGCGACCTTGCCGTGCAGCGGCCGTTCGCGGTATTCAAAGATGAGGATGCCGGCGCCGAGCAGGTGGTGGTACAGCATGCTGGCCGCCGTCTTGACGATGGCCATGTCGGGCTCTCCCTGCAGTATCAGCCGCACTTCGACACCGCGCCGCGCTGCCTTGCGCAGCTCTTTGAGCAGGCGATACCCGGGAAAGAAATAGGCATTGGCGATGATGATGCGACGCTGGGCTGCGCGAATCGCGATGCGGTAGTACCGCTCGATGTCGGTGGTGTGCTTGCGGTTGTCGCGGGTGACAAAAATGCCGGCGGCATCGCCTTGCGCAGACTCGGGCGGCAGCTTGGGCAATTTGCTGGCGGGGCGCAGGGTCTGTGCCAGCGTGTGTGCTTGCGCCGAAAAGCGCTCGCGCAGGCGACCCCAGAGCGTCGACTTGGCGTTGTGCTGTCCGGCCGCCAGGGCGCGGTGCACAAACGAGTGAATCGACGCGACGATGGGGCCGACAATTTCAACCGCGTAGTCCTGCTTGGCCTGCGGGCCGAAGTCGGCCAGGTGGTCAGCCGAATAGTTGATGCCACCGACGAACGCGCGCGCGCCGTCAATCACCACAATTTTGCGGTGCATGCGGCGAAACAGGTTGGTGCGCCAGCCCCATAGCCGGGGGCCCGGGTCAAACACATGCACGCGCACACCGACAGCCGCCAGGGCCGCCAAAAAAGCGGGCGGCAGATCAGGTGAGCCGTAGTCGTCGATCGTGACGTCGATCTGCACACCGCGCGAGCCCGCAGCGATCAGCGCGGCTTGCAGCTCCTGCCCGACCTTGTCGTCAAACCAGATGAAAGTTTCCAGCACCACTTCGCGTTCGGCAGCCGCAATGCATTCGAACACGCGCGGGAAGAATTCCTCGCCGTTTTCAAGCAGCGTGAACTGGTTACCGCTGACCCACTTGCTCATGGCTAGAGTTCTATTTCAGCGGCTAAAGGCGCGTGATCGGATAAATGCGACCACGGGTGACTCGGCAGCACCACGGGTGCGTGGCCGATGGCGTTGCGTACATAGATGCGGTCAAGCCGCAGCACCGGCATGCGCGCCGGAAATGTGCGCGCGGCCCGGCCATGCGCCTGCACGAACACTTCATGCAGGTCTGCGCCGCCTTCAAGCACCGCGTGGGCGCGATGCCGCCAGTCGTTGAAGTCGCCCGCCACCACCACCGGCGCGTGGGCCGGTATTTCATTGCGCACCAGGTCGCACAGCATGTTCATTTGCTGCACGCGGTGATTTTCGATCAGCCCCAGATGCACGCAGATGGCGTGCACGTTGACCGCGCGGCCGGGAATCTTCAGCTCGCAGTGCAGCAGGCCGCGCCTTTCCGGTCCGCTGATGGACACGTCACGGTTTTCAAAACGCACGATCGGAAACTTCGACAGCACCGCGTTGCCATGGTGGCCGTTGGTATAGACGGCGTTTTGCCCGTACGCGAATTGCGGCCAGATGGTGTCGGCCAGAAACTCGTAGTGCGGCGCCTCGGGGTAGTTGTCGAACTTGTCCTGGTGCTTGATGTGGTTGCCCGTGACTTCCTGCAAAAACACCACGTCGGCCCCGACGCTGCGTACCGCCTCGCGCAACTCCGGAAGAATGAATTTTCGGTTGAAAAAGGTAAAACCCTTGTGGATATTGACTGTGAGCACCTTGAAGGAAAACGAGCTTTCGGCACTTGCCGCAGCCAGCGCAGTTTGGGTGTCTGCCCTGACGGCGGCCAGATCAATGGGCGTGTCGTTGTCGATGACGACTGCGGGGGCGGTCTGCGCGACCACGGCGGATTTACGTGCAGACGAAACCGGGGTGTGCAGGGAAGAGGCGTTAGTTACAGGAGGCATTTGGAAATAAGAGGAGCCGTCAAGAGCGAACACCAGCAAAAACGGTGATCGCGAACCCCGGTATGGAACAACGCAAATTGTTGCTGTCGAGGGCGAAAGCGAAGTGTAGGACAGCAACTTATTTGTGCGGGCCGCCCGTCGCCAGTTAGCAAGTTAACAGGAGCGCAGCTGGATTGCGGTGCCGTCAGGCCCGTCACAGAGAACCTCCAAGACTCCAGTTCGATGCAATTCCGGGTTGGTAGTGCAGGTCGTTCAGGCAAGCCAGGCTGCAAACTTTCGTTCTCACAACGCTGGTGGTTTGCGTCCTACAGGGGGCGGCGCGCCTTGCTTAGGCTTGCGCGGTGTCGGTCCCCCTAAATTGAATTCAGCGTTAGCCTTTTTTCAAAACGGCAGGCGTTATTTGTTTAACAAGCCTTTTCAAGACGAGGCCAACCGAAGGAATGAAGATGAAATTTTCAAAACGCACGATATGCAAATTGCCCGCCGCTGCTGCCATGACGGCCGCGTTGATTTTTGGTGCCCAGGCGCAAGCCCAGACGCCAACACCGCCAGCCACCGCTTCCGGCGACAAGGCTGCCATCCCGTCTGGCCCCAACACCGGTGCGAAGACGCCTGAGCAGCGCGACGCAGCCAAGCCGATGGCCAAGCAAGGCATGGATGCAGGC
>JANNKV010000330.1:0-15245 GCA_031396485.1 Polaromonas sp.
GAAAACGCCAAAAGCACCCGCGCCTATTTAAAACGGGTCGGCGAGCTGCAGCCCCTGAAGCATCAGCTGCAGGCGCTACAAATTCAGGAGCTGCCGCGCGAGGTGCACAAGAAGGGCGATCACACCGGCAACTTCGACGCGCGTCCGCTACTGGCCGCCGCGCTTCAAGGCAACGATGTCGGCCTGGTCAGCGAAGCTGGCATGCCCGCCATTGCCGATCCGGGCTCGTCCGTGGTGCGCGCCGCGCATGACCTGGGCCTGCAAGTGGTTCCGCTGACGGGGCCGATGTCGCTGATGCTGGCGCTCGCAGCCAGCGGGCTGAATGGGCAAAACTTTGCGTTTGCCGGCTACCTGCCGCAGGCACCCAACGAGCGGGCCCAGCGCATTCGGGAACTGGAATCGCTGGCGCTGAAAACTGGCCAAACCCAGATTTTTATCGAAACGCCCTACCGCAACACCGCGCTTTTCCAGGCGCTGCTGCATACGCTGCAAGGCAATACGCGGCTGGCCTTAAGTTGCGGCCTGACTTTGCCCGCCGGATGGTCACGCAGCGCGCTGGCGAGCGGCTGGAAAAAAATCGGCCCGGTCCCGGCGTTGGACTTGCCGACGGTTTTCTGCATCGGTCGCTGAGCAGCCAACGCCACCCAAGCCATCGCCTGTAAAAAAGCCCGCATCGTGCGGGCTTTTTCGTGATTCAGGAAAGGATTAACGAAGCGCTGGAATCGCCTTGAAGGCCTTCATCGCGCCTTCGCCCATCGACGCACCGAACTTCTTCGCCAAGCGCTCAGCCACGTTGTCGCGCCGGGTGTAGTCGATGATTTCTTCGGTCTTGACGACCTCGCGCGCCACATATTCCAGGTTGCCCAGCTGGTCAGCCAGACCGAGTTCCACGGCCTGCTGGCCGCTCCAGAACAGGCCGCTGAACATGTCCGGTGTTTCTTTCAGCCGCTGGCCGCGCCCGTTTTTGACCACGGTGATGAACTGCTGGTGAATCTGGTTCAGCATGGTTTGCGCAAAGGCGCGCTGCTTTTCGCTCTGGGCGCTGAACGGGTCGAGAAATCCCTTGTTTTCACCGGCGGTCAGCAGGCGGCGCTCCACGCCCAGTTTGTCCATCAGGCCGGTAAATCCGAAACCGTCCATCAGCACGCCGATGCTGCCGACGATGCTGGCCTTGTCGACATAAATCTTGTCGGCTGACACGGCAATGTAGTACGCCGCCGAGGCGCAGGTTTCACCGACCACCGCATAAACCGGCTTCTTGTGTTTGGCTTTGAGCCGCAGAATTTCGTCGTTCATCATGCCGGCCTGCACCGGGCTGCCACCGGGCGAGTTGATCAGCAGCACGACGGCCTTGGCACCCTCGTCTTCGAACGCGGCCTTCAACGCGGCATTGACGAACTCGGCGCTGGCGTCGGCGCCGTCGGCAATCTCACCCTTGATTTCGACCACGGCGGTGTGCGGAACGGTGGCATCGCTGGTCGGTGTGCCGCGGTGCAGGGCCAGCCACACCAGCGCAATGAAAAACGCCAGCCAGGCCAGACGTACAAAGGTCTTCCAGCGCCGTGAGGCCTTCTGTTCATTGAGGGACGCAAACGCCAGTTTTTCCAGCGTCGCGCGTTCCCAGCCCGGCGTTGCCGAGGCACTGCGTTCGGCCGCTGTTCTCGCTATCATTTCAGGAGCTGCTGGCGCATGTTCATACTGGGCTGCAGGCCTGTTTGGATCAAATTCGGGTTCACGGGGGGCGCCCGGGGACGGGTCGGGATTGCCGGGGCGGTTTGAATCGTTCATGGTGGATAGTTTAGAGAAGTTGGAGAAGACCTAGAACTCCACCGGTTTGAGGTTGTAAGCGGACTGCCAGTACACGACCCCGCCCTGCTCGGCCAGCGCGATTTTCACCAGCCCGCCGCGACACGGCCCGCCGGCGCACTCGCCGGTATCGGGCCGGTAAGCGGCACCGTGGCTGGCGCACAGCAGCCACTGGCCGCTGTCGTCGAAGACCCGGTTGGGTTGCCAGTCGAGCTCCATCGCCACGTGGCTGCACCGGTTCAGGTACGCATGGGGCTGGCCCTTGAAGCGGACGGCAAAAGCCCGGCAGGTCTGCCCGGCGTAATTGACATCGAAAGGCACTGCCTGCCCGCCATCGACCAGATCGCGGTCGTTGCAGAGCGGCAGCAAATCATTCATTGCAAAGCCCATCCAACTCAGAACGCGGCGACAAGGGCGAGGGTTTCCTCTTCACCAGCCGGGGCCGCGGAACCGGCTTTTCCGGGCCGCAGGCGCAGCGCCCTCTCAGGGGGCAGCGCAGTACGCGAAGCGACAAGCGTGAGGGACATGCTAACCATTGGGTAAGAGCCAGTCCTGGAGCTCTTTGACCGAGTGCGCCACATGGCGCGGCCGCAGCGCGACAAACGCTTCGGGTTCATGCGCGCCGTAGCTCACGCCCACGCTGGGGCAGGCGGCGTTCAGCGCCATCTGCAGGTCGTGCGTGGTGTCGCCGATCATCAGCACCCGCTTGGGCGACACGCCGAACTGGGTCATCAGCTCATGCAGCATCAGCGGGTTGGGTTTGCCAGCTGTTTCGTCGGCCGTCCGTGAGCCGTCGAACACGCCCTGAAGCTCGACATTTTTGAGCGCATCGTCGAGGCCGTGACGTGATTTTCCGGTGGCGACTGCCAGCAGATGGCCGCGCGCCTTCAGCGCGTCGAGCATCGGCAACACGCCATCAAAAAGAGCCAGATCATCAGCGTGCAGCGCGTAGTGATGGCGGTAGCGCGCGCCGAGTTCGGGATACTTTTCGGGCGGTACGTCGGGCGCCGCGTGGGCCAGGGCCTGCATCAGGCCCAGGCCGATGACATAACCGGCGGCTTCGTCAGTCGGAAGCTTGCCGCCCACGTCCACCACGGCGGCCTGAATGCAGCGCACGATGATCTTGGTCGAGTCAAACAGTGTGCCGTCCCAGTCGAAGGCGATCAGGTCAAAGTTTCGAGATTCCATGAACATGCTCATCGCCGTATTGTCGCCGCGCCAAAGCCCTAGGCTGGGCCGTGGTTATTAGCTGCGCGCGGGCAAAAACTGCTGCAGCGCCGGCGGCAAGGCCGCTTCCAGCGCAATGGCCTTGCGGGTTTTCGGGTGGTTGAACTTCAGGCTCCAGGCGTGCAAGAACATGCGTTTGAGCGCCGGGCTGCCGTCCACCGATTTTTGCAGCGCCTTGTTGAGTTCGAAATCGCCGTATTTGTCATCGCCCGCAATCGGATGTCCTTCACCCGCCAGGTGCACGCGGATCTGGTGCGTGCGGCCGGTCTTGATGGTGACCTCCAGCAGCGTGAACGGCGTGGCGGGCGCAGCCGCGCTGGCCGGAATCGCGGCCTTGACCTTGACCAGCGTGACCGAACGCATGCCGTCGGGATGGTCATTGGCGACGACCTTGACGCGCCGCTCGCCCGCGCCGTAGGTACCTTCTTTGCCGGCGATCAGATACTTTTGCAGCGCCTTGTCGATCACGCGCTGATTCGCCGCCCAAGTTCCGGTGACCAGCGCCAGATACACTTTGTCGGTTTCACGTTCGCGAAACTGTTCCTGCAGCAATTTGAGCGCCATACGGCGCTTGGCGATCAGCAGCACGCCGCTGGTTTCGCGGTCCAGCCGGTGCACCAGCTCCAGAAAATCTGCCTGCGGCCGGGCCATGCGCAATTGCTCGATGACGCCAAAACTGACGCCGCTGCCGCCATGCACGGCCACGCCGGCCGGTTTGTCGATGGCCAGCAAAAAGTCGTCTTCGAAAAGAATCGGGAATTCGGCCGGCGGCGCGTAGCCGCCTACGGTGGAGCTGGCACCATGGCGGGCCACTTCGGTCGCGATGCTCAACATGGCCTGGGCCTTCTGGTCGGCCCGTTCGGACGTGCGCACCGGCGGCAGGCGAACAATGTCGCCGGCTTCCACGCGGGTATCGGCCTGCGCCCGCCCCTTGTTGATCCGCACTTCGCCGCTGCGAATGATGCGGTAGACGTGGGTTTTGGGCACACCCTTCAGCTGCCTGATCAGGAAATTGTCGAGCCGCTGGCCGGCGTAGTCTTCATCGACGGTGACCAGCGTGGCCTGGGGCAGCGGAGCAGGTGCAGCGACCGGCCTCGGCGCCGTATCAGGCTCGGTAACCGGCTTGGCTGGCAGGTGTCTCGGGGCGCTGGCTTTGAAGGGCGACGGCCTGGAACCGGAGCCAGATGGGCGTTTTTCGGTGCTTTCGGCACGCTTGCCAACACCTTTCGGTTTGCCCGAAGCTGCCCCTATAATGTGTTTCACTAGCGATGCACTGTAAGTGGTTGATTTGTCTGGATTTTAGTCCACGCAATTCCAAAGCCCGTCAAACGGCCCACTGCGGCCTCGCTGGAAGGTCGATGCCATGCCGGTAATTTGACGCAAGCGACGAGTGCCAGGCACCTCGCGGCGGCACATTGCAGGGCAGACGAGTCGACGTTTTGCGATACAACTACGGAAATACCATGCACGCAGCCTTCAGTCCCGCACTGCAGGCTGCATGCGGATCCAGGTGAGAACAAGTCCTTTAACAGGTAGCGCTCTGATGACGACATGGCCCAGTCTGATTTATATGTGCCTGCAGCGCCTTTTTGGCCTGCATGTTTGCACAAATCAGCCTGTAGCCCAGGTAAATCATGCGCCAGCAGCTATATTTTTAATAGCAAATATCTGTTTGACCCCTGCTCCCTTCATCCACGCGCCTACGCCCAGACCCCACTCGGCTGACTGATTCTTCAGTCGGCCTTTGTGCTGTCAAAAGCTCTCCGGCAATTCCCCACGTTCGCACAGCGTCTTCTTTGGCATCGTTGGCCCATTTGGGCTTGAGACGAGAAAAGTTCTTGCATCAAAAAGAACGACAAGGAAGATCATCATGAAAAGAATGCTGGTAAATGCCACGCAGGCCGAAGAGCGCCGGCTGGCCATCGTCGACGGACAAAAACTCCTCGACTACGAAATCGAAATCGAAGGCCGCGAGCAGCGCAAGGGGAACATCTACAAGGCCGTTGTCACGCGCGTCGAGCCTTCGCTGGAAGCGTGTTTTGTCGATTACGGCGAAGACCGCCACGGTTTTCTGCCGTTCAAGGAAATCTCGCGCAACTACTTTGCTGCCGGCGTGCCGGTCAATCAGGCACGCATCAACGACGTGATCCGCGAAGGCCAGGAACTGCTGGTCCAGGTCGAAAAAGAAGAGCGTGGCAACAAGGGCGCAGCGCTCACCACCTTTGTCTCGCTGGCCGGCCGCTATGTGGTGCTGATGCCCAACAACCCGCGCGGTGGTGGTGTGAGCCGCCGTATCGAGGGCGACGACCGGGCTGAGTTGAAAGAAGCCATGGACCAGCTGGAATACCCGCAAGGCTCCAGCATCATCGCGCGCACCGCGGGCATCGGCCGCAGCGCCCCCGAATTGCAGTGGGACCTGAACTACCTGATCAAGCTCTGGACCGCGATTGACGGCGCTGGCAAAGGCGGCAAGGGCGCGTATTTGATCTACCAGGAATCGAGCCTGGTGATTCGCGCCATTCGCGATTACTTCAACAGTGACATCGGCGACATTCTGTTCGACACCGACGACGTGTACGAGCAGGCGCGCCAGTTCATGGCCCATGTGATGCCCGAGCACGAGCACCGCGTCAAGCGCTACCGTGACGACGCACCGCTGTTCAGCCGCTTTCAGATCGAGCACCAGATCGAGTCGGCTTATGCGCGCACCGTGCAATTGCCGTCCGGCGGCGCCATCGTCATCGACCATACCGAAGCGCTGGTCAGTGTCGACGTCAACTCGGCACGCGCCATCAAGGGCGGCGACATCGAGGAAACCGCCACCCGCACCAACCTGGAAGCCGCCGACGAAGTCGCGCGCCAGATGCGCCTGCGTGACCTGGGCGGCCTGATCGTCATCGACTTCATCGACATGGAAGAGTCGCGTAACCGCCGCGATGTGGAAAACCGCCTGCGCGACGCGCTGCGGCAAGACCGTGCCCGCGTGCAGTTCGGCACCATCAGCAAATTCGGTTTGATGGAAATGAGCCGCCAGCGCTTGCGCCCGGCCCTGTCCGAAGGCGCTTCGATCCCCTGCCCGCGTTGCGGTGGCTCCGGCCATATCCGTGACACCGAAAGCTCGGCGCTGCAGATTCTGCGCATCATCCAGGAAGAGTCGCTGAAAGACAGCACGGCCTCTGTGCTGTGCCAGGTGCCGGTCGATGTGGCGTCGTTCCTGCTAAACGAAAAGCGTTCGGAGATCGCCAAAATCGAAATGAAGCAGCGCATCAACGTGCTGCTGGTGCCTAACAAGACACTGGAAACGCCGAACTACCGCCTCGAGCGGCTGAAGCACGACGACCCGCGTCTGGACAACATCGAAGCCAGCTACAAGATGGCCGAAGAAATCGAAGACCCGACCCTGGTCACGCGCCGCAGCCAGGAAAAGCACAACAAGCAGGAGCCCATCATCAAGGGTGTGCTGCCTGATGCACCGGCACCTGCCGCGCAGCCGCGGCCTGTCGCGCCTGCGCCAGCCCCTGCGGCTGCAGCCCAACCCGCACCGCGCCCGGCACCGGTGGCTGCAGCCCCGGTGCCGGCTGAAAAAGGCTTTTTCGGCTGGATTAAGAACCTGTTTGGCGCTGAGCCGGAAGCAGCGCCTGCCGCTGCCCCGGCAACGCCTGTCAAGGCCGAAGAGCGCACGGGTGAAGCCCGCCGTGACGGCCGGGGTGAACGTGGTGAGCCGCGTGGCGAGCGCAGTGACCGGGGTGAGCGCGGTGGTCGTGACGGCCGACGCGGTGGCCGTGGCCGCGGCGAAGGTCGTGCCGAGGGCCGTCCGGAAGGGCGTGCTGAAGGTCAGCCTCGCGGAGAAGGGCGTTCGGAAGGTCGTCCAGAGGGCCGCACTGAAGGCCGCCCAGAGGGCCGTGGCGGCGAGCGCCGCGAACGCAATCCTGAAGGCCGCAACGACGCAGGACGCCAGGAACGTCCGGCCGGTGAAGCCCGTACAGAAGGCCAGCCAGAAGGTCGCACTGACAACCGCGAACCGCGCAATGAAGGCGGCCGGGGTGAAGGCAACCGTGGCGGACGCAACCGCCGCGACGGCGGTGACCGCGGCGAACGCGCACCGCGTGACTCGGTGGAGCAGGACATTGCAGCGGCCAATCAGGCAGCGATGGCCGCAGCGATGGGCGGCGATGCCGCTAGCGCACCGGCACGTCGCCAGGACAGACCGGCTGCTGACGCCGGCCAGGACCAGGGTGACCGTGCGCAAGGTGATCGCCCACAGGGTGACCGCGAGCCCCGTGGTAGCCAAGAGCCACGTGGTGAAGGCCGCCGTGAACGTGGCGGCGAACGCAGTGGCCGCCGTAACGACCGCCGCGGTGAACGCGGTGATCGCGTCGAGGGCCAGAACGCCTCGCCGGACGCGGTAGCTGTCACCCTGATGGGCAAGCGCGCACCGATGAACGACCTGCCCGGCACGGACGCGATCGACACGCCGCGCAATGGGTTTGGCCTGACGCAAGACGTGGCCCCCCAGGCGGCCGGTAACGAAGGCCAACCGGCCGACGGACAGCCAGGCAACGACACCGGCAACGAGGCACGCCAGCCCCGCGAACGCCGCAGTCGCGACCGCTATGGCCGCGACCGCCGCGAGCGCAACGAGGCTGACGTCAACAACGGTGGCAACAACGCCGCAGCCGATAGTTCAGAGGAAAATCAGCCTCCAGCTCAGGCAGAACGTGCGCAAGCAGCTACTAATTTTGTAGCGTCTGCGCCCGATACCTCTGTGATGGACCGGCCGGTGCCAGCGCCGGTTGTTCAGGCCGCACCGGCTCCGGCGCCCAAGCCAGTCCCTGCGGTAGCGCCAGCGCCTGCACCAGCCAGCGCCACCCTGCCCAAGGTTCAGTCGTATGACTTGCCGATGCAGGACTTGAGCCAGGTGGCGCAGTCGTCCGGCTTGCAGTGGGTCAATTCTGATGCGACCAAAATCGCGGAAGTCCAGGCGGCCATCGCCGCTGAAGCCAAGCCGATTCACGTCCCGCGTGAACGCGCGCCCGTGGTTGCTTCCACCGAAGGCCCGTTGGTGCTGGTCGAGACCAAACGTGACCTGGCCAGCATGCCGCTGCCTTTTGAGAAGCCCCCGGCCTGATCAGGCTAGGCATATCAGTCCGGCAAGCTCGCCGGGTTGAAACCAAAAAAAGGCCCGCATGCGGGCCTTTTTTTTGGCGGTAACCTATGCACCGGATCGAACAAACGGTTGACAGCTGCAAACTGCTTATTCCAGTTTCGGAATTATTCCACTTCTAAATCATTCGTGAACGCGAAGGCGAAGGGGCGTGCAGCACGGACGTACGGCCAGCGAAGACTACAAAGTGCACAGATGATTTAGAAGTGGAATTACAGCTGCGCCGCGCGCTTGTACGCCTCAGCAGCCGCGGCCTCGTCCTGCCGCTGCTCGGCCAGCACCGCCAAGGCACGCCAGGCGTTGCGGTGCAGCGTGGCGTCCTGCAGCCCCTGAGTGGCCTGGGTCAGAAGCTGACGCGCCTTGCCCCACAGTTGCAACTTCAGGCAGGCCATACCGGCCAGGTACTGCAGATTGGCATCACGCGGCCGGCTGAACTGCGCCGCCTCGACGCGTGCCAGCCAGGCGGCGTCCAGCGACTGCAGGCCGGATTCGAGCACCAGGATCATCTTGACGCGCAGGTTATCGCCGATGTCCGAGCGCGGCTGCATCATGCGGTCCCAGGCCTGCAGCAGCCACGCGCGGGCCAGATCGGCGTCGCCGTTCAACGCCGTCAGGCGCGACGCGGCGTGCACCACGAGTTCGGGCATGGCTTTTTCGGTGGCATCGAGCGATTCCCAGGCACGCTGCAACTGGGCCGGGTCATGTGCATCATTGAGCAACTCAAGCGCCAGGCCGCGCACGATGCTTTGCCCTGCTTCAGGCGAAAAAGCCCGGTGTTTGGCGAGCAGGCGGGCGGTCTCCAGCGCCTGCTGCGTGTGGCGCAACTGGCGCGCGGCGCGCAGCTTCATGCGCAGCGCCAGCGTGCGGCGTGACGCGCCCTGCGGCAACTGACCCAGCCAGTCGAGCGCTGCACCCGGGTCGCGGTCGTCCATGGCCCAGCGGGCCGCGCGAAACTGCACGCCCTCGCGCACTTCGAAGGCATTGCGGTGCGATGAGCTTTGCAAGGCCATCTGAAGGTGCTCTTCACGCAGCGCCCTGTTTTGCAGCGACTGGGCACTTTCGGCCACCAGCAAATGCGCCAGCGAGCGCAACTGGTTCGACCGGGCGGCGCTGTGCCCCACTTCGTACCCTGATTCGTCGGCCACCTGGGTCAGGCTTTTTTCCTGGGCCAGTGCGTTTTGCGCCGACCGGGTGGCGCGGATGTAACGCCCAGCGAGTTGATGCGCCAGCGAATCGAGCAGCGATGAATACATGGCGCGTTCTTTTTGCTGTGCACGCCAGCGCCGGGCTTCCAGCGGCAATGAAAATACGGCGGTCAACGCGCGTGAAGCCAGATACAGCAGCAAAAACAGCCCCGCGAGCAACAAAACGACGAGGTTAAACGACAGGTCAACCCGGTGCGGTGGCCAGAACAGCGTGACGACCGCCTGGTTGTTGCCAGCCACCAGCGCGGCTGAAACAGCAATACCAAACAGGGCCAGAAGCCAGAGAGCGGCGCGCATGCTGAGGCTGGCCCTATCGCCCCGCCGCAGCGGTGGCCAGTGCGGTCATCGTGTCGTCCAGGCGCGGCAACTCGCTGGTCTTGAGCTGGCTCTGGATTTGCTGTAACGACTGCGCGGCCAGCTGGGTTTTGCGCGAGCCGGCATCGAAATACTTGAGCAGCCAGGCGTTTGCAGCCACCAGGTCGCTGCGCGCGGTCTCCGTTTGCCGCGACAACAACGACAGGCGCGCATTCAGCAGCCGCAGTTTGAGGTTCTCGCGCAGGAAAAACGCCTGCTCGGGCGCCAGCAAGGCCGCTTCGGGCTGCTCGATGCGGCTGACGCGCAGCAGCTTGCCAGCTTCGCTCTTCACGCTGTTCAGGATGCTCTGGAACCAGGCGGCTGGCGTCAGATAGGCGAGCAGTTTTTCAACCGGTGTGGCCACAGCCGAACTGGCAGCCAGCGGCGCAGAAGCCGGCGCGCGCCCTGCCGATGGGGCGGATGCCGTAGGCAAAGGCGCTGGCGCCACCCGCGCCGCGCCGCTGACCGGCATGGCATTGGCCAGCGGCAGCTCATCAGCCAGCCGCACAAGCTCGTCGAGCTTGATCAACAACACCGGCACATCCGTCAGGCTGGCCGCCTTGATGCGGTCCATGTCCTTGGCAATCGCGCGCTGCAGCGGGTTGAGGCGCGGCTGCGCGGCCCGCTGCAAACGCTGGTCGGCCGAGCGCAGGGCTGCCAGCAGCGGCTCGGCACTGCCGGTCAGCTGCGCCTGTTGCTGGGCCAGCCGCAATGCCGATTCAAAATCAACCACCAGGTTTTCATCGCGCGAGCGCGACAGGCTCTGCATCAGTTCTTCGAGCTGCGTGCGCTGCAGGCTGACTTCGCTGATGCGCGTGTCCTGCAGCGCCAGGCGCGCCGCCAGTTCGCGCGTGGCCTCTTCGGCCTGCCGCGCGAGCGTGCGCGCCTCGACGGCCTGCGCACCAGAATCGGTGCTGCGGCGCGCGAGTTCTTCCTGCATGTTGCTGACTTTTTGCCACAGCAAACCGCTGGCCAGCAAACCGGCGGCAGCCAGCAGGGCAACCACCAGCAGCAACCAGGACGATTTACCGGGAGACTCGGCCGGGACGATCATGGTCAGACCGGCTTCCTGAGGCCGGGCGGGCACGTAGGACTGCAGTGGCGCAGGCGGCTCGGACGGGTCGTGTGGGCTCTGGCTCATGGATGACCCGATTCTATCGAGGCGCCGGATGCCATTTTCGCCAGTGCCGCCGTGATGTCTTCAAGCTGCGGGCGAGATTCAACCACCACACCCCAGCCGGCCGCGCGTGCCGCCTCCGCGATTCGCGGATGCGTGGCCACGGCGCGCGCACCGCGCAAGTCAATGCCACCCATCGCCACCAGGTTGTCCACGGCTTCTGAACTGCTGAGCAGCCAGACCGATCCATCGCCGCTGGCGGCGCGGGCTCTTTGCAGCATGTCCGGCGTGAGTTGCGGCGGTCGGCGCACATAGACCCGCAAAAAATCCACTGCGGCGCCAGCAGCCGTCCATTGGCGCGCAATCCAGTCCCGCCCCGGCGCCGCGGCGGCGTTTGCCGGCTCATCACTCAGACCCGAGGCGGTTTGCCCCCGCACGATCAACACGCGGCGGCCCTGCCAGTCACGCGTGCCCACGGTGGCCCACAAAGCCTGCGAGTCAAACTGCGCGGCATCAGCGGCCGGGCCATCGATCTGCTCTGCCGGAACGCCCGCGGAGATCAGCGCAGCGGCGGTTCCCGGCCCGGGCGCCATGAAACGCAGTGGGAGCGGCAGGCTGGCTGAAGATTCATTCGCTATATTTTTAATAGCTGCCCACGCAGGTTTTACTTGTGCTAGAGGCCTATTTTGTTGAAAAAAGTAGTTCACGGCATTGCCACTGACGAACAGGCAGGCCGCATAGGTGTCCAGCGTGTCCCACGCGTGCTGCAGCGCCTGAATATCCGCGGGACTGTCGACCGGACCTATTTCAATCAGGGGCAAGGCCTCGGCGTCGAAGCCACTGCGCTGCAGCTGCCCGACCCAGTGCAGGCACTCGCGCGCGGGCCGGGTCACGATGACGCGGCGTACGGTGGCGCGGTTTTCGATGACGCGCTTTGGGGTGCTGCGGTTAGCGCTCATGCCAGCGCCTGCGATCACGGGATTGACGGGGCGGCCTCGGGGGCCTTCCAGACCGCGCCGGCTGCGCGCAGCTGCGCGGCGACCGCTTCACCCAGTGCCTCGGCCTCTTCAAAGCTGCGCACGACCGCGCTTTGCTCGGCTCTAACCAGTGCAGCCAGCGCTACCAGCGGCAACCCGGGCAGGCTTTCGGCCGAAGCCGGGTCGCCCCAGGCAGCGCGAAGCCGCATCACCTGGTCCCCGGCTTTGGCGGCACCGCCAGTCGTGAAAGACGCCAGAGGCATCGAGCAGCTGCCCCCCATGGCACGCGAAACGGTGCGCTCGGCGGTGACCGCCAGCCAAGTGGCGTGGTCAGCTAGTGCGCCTAGCGCCTGCAGCAGATCTGCACGGTCAGACCGCACTTCAATACCCAGCGCACCCTGGCCAGCCGCGGGCAGCATGTCATCAGGCTCGAAAGCCGCGCGAATGCGGGCCGTCATGCCCAGGCGCGTGAGGCCGGCAGCGGCCAGCACGATCGCGTCGTAGTCGCCCGCGTCAAGCTTTCGCAGGCGTGTGTCGAGGTTGCCGCGCAGCGGAGCAATCATCAAATCAGGCCGCAAGGCCTTGAGCAGCACCAGCCGGCGCAGGCTGGATGTGCCGACGACAGCGCCCTGCGGCAATTCGGCCAGCGACGAAAAATGATTGGAAACGAAGGCATCGCGGGGGTCTTCGCGGGCCAGGACGCAGGCCAGCGCAAAGCCTTCCGGCAAATCCATCGGTACGTCTTTCAGCGAATGCACGGCGATGTCGGCGCGGCCTTCACTGAGGGCCACTTCCAGTTCCTTGACGAACAGCCCCTTGCCGCCCACCTTGCTGAGCGAGCGGTCCAGAATCTGGTCGCCCTGCGTGGTCATGCCCAGCAGTTCGACCTGCCAGCCCAGACGCGACTCCAGCAGCGCCTTGACATGCTCGGCCTGCCACATCGCCAACCGGCTTTCACGCGTGGCGATGACAACCCTGGTGCTGGTTGCCGGGACGCTTGTAGATGCTTCAGACACTCGTAACCTGTTCGTAATCGGTGGAGGAACTGAATGCTAGCATGCACCTTTACGCCATCAGACGGGCCTGTGCACACACGCGGGCGACCCGACAAAGCCATCACCGAGGGGCAACATGGGAACTTCCACACGCACGTCCAGAGGCGCCGGGCAGCCAGCCGCCAATGCAGATCGGACCGCCGGCCCGGCCGGCCTGAAGACCAGCGGCGCCAAAACCGCGCGCAGCACCCGGGACAACGAGCGGCCGCTGATGGAAGATATCCGCCTGCTCGGGCGTCTGCTGGGTGATGTGATTCGCGAGCAGGACGGCGTGGCGGCCTACGAGCTGATTGAGCAGGTGCGCAAACTGTCGGTGGCGTTTCGGCGCGATGCGGATCATGAAGCCGACAAGGCGCTAAAAAAGTTGCTCAAGAGCCTGTCGGGCGACCAGACTGTCAGCGTGATTCGCGCCTTCACCTACTTCAGCCACCTGGCCAATCTGGCTGAAGACCGCCACCATATTCGCCGCCGTGCAGTGCACGAGCGCGCCGGTGATACGCAGGAAGGAAGCATCGAAGTGGCGCTGGCGCGCCTGCGCTGGGCAGGTATCGCGCCGAAAACCATCTCACAGACGCTGGCGCACAGCTTCGTCTCGCCCGTGCTGACAGCGCACCCCACCGAGGTGCAGCGAAAAAGTATTCTCGATGCCGAGCGGGATATTGCCCAGCTGCTCACGGCGCGCGACGAGATCAAGGCCCTCGCCTGGGCCATCAATGCCACCAGTCCCGCCAAGGCAGCCAAAGACGCGCTGAGTCCGCGCGAGCTGGCCGGCAACGAAGCGCAGCTGCGCGCCCGCGTGATGCAGCTCTGGCAAACACGCCTGCTGCGCTTCTCCAAACTCACGGTGAATGACGAAATCGAAAACGCGCTGAGTTACTACGAAGCGACTTTTTTGCGCGAAATACCGAAGCTCTACGCCAATCTTGAGCGCGAACTGGACAGTCACCCAGTGCACAGTTTTCTGCGCATGGGTCAGTGGATAGGCGGCGACCGTGACGGCAACCCCAACGTCAGCGCCGACACACTTATTTACGCGCTCAGCCGCCAGGCAGAAGTAGCGCTGCGCCATTACCTCACCGAAGTGCACTACCTGGGCAGCGAGCTGTCGCTGTCGGCCATGCTGGTCGACGTCACCCCGGAGATGCGTGCGCTGGCCGAGAGCTCGCCCGACACCAGCGAGCACCGCAAGGACGAACCCTATCGCCGGGCCCTGACCGGCATCTACGCGCGACTGGCAGCCACGTTGAAGAAGCTCACGGGGGGCGATGCGGCTCGCCATGCGGTCGCGCCGCAAAATCCTTACGCACGGGCCGAAGAGTTCCTGGCCGACCTGCGAATCATCGAGGCATCGCTGCAGACAAACCACGGGCAGGCGCTGGTTGCGCAGCGTCTTCACCCCTTAATACGCGCGGTCGAGGTCTTTGGCTTTCACCTGGCCACGCTGGACTTGCGGCAAAGCTCCGACAAGCACGAGGCGGTGGTGGCCGAACTGCTGGCCGTGGCGCGCTTGGCCCCCGACTACGCGGGTCTTGACGAGGCCCGGAAGCGGGCTTTGCTGATGGACCTGCTGAACGACTCGCGCTCGCTGCGCGTGTTCGGCGCGAGCTACTCCGAGCTGGCTCAAAGCGAGATGGCGATTTTTGAAGCCGCCCGAGCCGCGCGGTCGCGCTTCGGCGTTGAGGCGATTCGTCACTACATCATCAGCCATACCGAAACCGTCAGCGATCTGCTGGAGGTATTGCTGCTGCAAAAAGAAGTCGGCCTGATGACCCACACGCTGGACGGCCCGGCGACCCATGACCTGATCGTGGTGCCGCTTTTTGAAACCATCGAAGACCTGCGCAACGCCGCGCCCATCATGCGGGATTTTTACGCCCTGCCCGGCATCGCGCAGCAGGTGCAGCGCAGCGGCGCAGAGCAGGACATCATGCTGGGCTACTCAGACAGCAACAAGGACGGCGGCATTTTCACCAGCAACTGGGAGCTGTACCGGGCCGAAATCGCCCTGGTGGAATTATTTGACCAGCTGGCCAACAGCCACAACATCACGCTGCGCATGTTCCACGGCCGTGGCGGCACCGTCGGCCGTGGCGGCGGCCCGAGCTACCAGACCATTCTTGCCCAGCCGCCCGGCACCGTGCGCGGCCAGATTCGCCGGACCGAGCAGGGCGAGGTGATCGGCTCCACATCCGCCAATCCCGAACTCGGTCGCCGTAACCTTGAAACGCTGGTCGCCGCGACGCTGGAGGCGACGCTGCTGCAGCCGACCAAACCGGCCAGCGCCGCCTTCCACAAAGCCGCTGCGGCGCTGTCTTTGTCCAGCATGGCGGCCTACCGGCA
>JANNKV010000148.1:0-30633 GCA_031396485.1 Polaromonas sp.
CCTCGTAGTGGTCTTTCAAGTCTTTAGCTGTGCCCAGCACCATCTCATGCTTGACCTTGCCTGAATTTTTGGCGACGAAACGAATGGTTTCACCTTGCTTGACGCTAAAGACGGACGAGTGAAAACGCATATCGTCTTTCATATCGATGACGACGGTGCGCGTGACGTTGCTGGCAAGGCCCGGCTGGCCGATGGCGGCTTCGCCATGGCCTCCGCCGTGGCTGCCGGCAGCCAATGCAGATAGGGATAAAATAGCGCAGGGCAGCGCAAGCAGGACGTGACGTGATTTCATCAGAATACCTTTCAGGAATACGTGGTTAAAAAATTACCCGATGCGTTCTATAACGCGCGACCAGGCTTCATGGGAAGGGGTTGTGGCGAATCCAGGGCCTGGCCGTAACCGCGCAGGCCCTGGTAACTTGCGACCTGACGGGCATTGAGCAGCGCGGTTTGAGCCAGGTGAGTCGTCAAATGCTCCGCACGCAGCCTTGCTTGCAGCGTGCCAATCTGGCGCGTCAGGTCTTCTGTGCGCTGTGCGTCGACTTGTCTCGACGAAAAAGCCAGATCAAGCGCACGCTCGGCCTCAATTACCTGCTCGCCCAGGGTGCTGGCTCTGGCCTTGTGCGCCTCCATCAATTTCCTGGTGGCGCTGAGTTGCTCACCGTCAAGTTGCAGCTGCGCTGCAAGCTCAAGCACATGGGCGGGACCGGGGTAGCCGTTGAGCTCGGCCGCCTTGCCATAAGCCATACCGGCACCCGTCTGCAGGCCGGTTACATCGCTTGCAGAAAGTGACTTGATGGCGCGTGTTTGTTCATCTGCGTACGGCGAAGCTGAAGGAGCGCTCTGCGCCGGCGTGGAACTGGCATTCCCGTGCGAATGCACGGAATGTTGTGCAAAAGTGCCTGTAGCCCAGGAAATCATTGCGCAAGCAGCTATGAAATTAGTAGCGTTCAAGGTTTTCATGAATTCTCCTTTGACGTGGTTAATCAATAATCAATGGTGCATCAGGATTGTTAATGCTTCATGTTGCCCATGCCACCCGAACCGTTCTTCCCGCCCATGACGGGCTTGCGAACCTGGACTTCAACTTCCTTCAGAGGCATGTTCTGCGCCTTCATCGTTTGACCACCCTCTGAAGCAAAGCGTGCAGGGTTGGGCAGCGCACCCGTGAATTCGTAAGCGTTCGTACCGGCGGGGTGTTTGTACCAGCCCGGGTCTTTGTAGTCGCCGGACTTTTGGTCCTTGCGAACCTTGACCATGCTGAACATGCCGCCCATCTCGACCGAGCCGAAGGGGCCTTCGCCGGTCATCATCTTGGCGGTGTTGTCAGGCAAAGGCATGTCCATTTCAGCCATGTCGGCCATGCCGCGCTCGCCCATCACCATGTAGTCGGGGATCACATTGGTGATGTCGCGCACCACCTTGCGATGATCGACACCAATCAGCGTGGGCACGTCGTGGCCCATCGCGTTCATGGTGTGGTGACTCTTGTGGCAATGAAAGGCCCAGTCGCCTTCTTCGTCGGCCAGAAACTCGATCTGCCGCATCTGGCCTACCGCCACATCGGTAGTCACCTCATACCAGCGGGTTGACTTGGGTGTCGGCCCGCCGTCGGTTCCGGTCACCAGAAACTCGTGCCCATGCAGATGAATCGGGTGATTGGTCATGGTCAGGTTGCCCATGCGGATGCGCACCTTGTCGTTCTTGCGCACCACCAGCGGGTCAATGCCGGGAAAAACGCGGCTGTTCCAGCTCCACAGATTGAAGTCGAGCATGGTCATGATCTTCGGCGTGTAGGCGCCAGGGTCGATGTCATAGGCGTTCAGCAGAAACACGAAGTCGCGGTCGACCTCGTCGATCAGCGGATGTTTCGCTTTTGGGTGGGTGATCCAGAAGCCCATCATGCCCATGGCCATCTGCGTCATTTCATCGGCATGCGGGTGGTACATGAAGGTGCCAGGCCGACGCGCCACAAACTCGTAGACAAAAGTCTTGCCGACCGGAATGGCTTTTTGATTCAGCCCGGCCACTCCGTCCATACCGTTGGGCAGGCGCTGGCCGTGCCAGTGCACGCTGGTGTGCTCAGGCAGTTTGTTGGTGACGAAAACGCGCACGCGGTCGCCCTCGACCACTTCGATGGTCGGCCCAGGCGACTGGCCGTTATAACCCCACAGGTGCGCCTTGAAGCCAGGCGACATTTCGCGCACCACCGGCTCGGCTACCAGATGAAATTCCTTCACGCCGGCGTTCATTCGCCAGGGCAGCGTCCAGCCATTGAGCGTGACGACCGGGTTGTAGGGCCGGCCGGTGCCGGGCACAAGCGGCGGCATGGTGTCAGGTTTGGTTTGCAGCACCGGCTCGGGCAGGGCGGCCATGGCGACCCGGCTGACGGCGGCAGCGGCTACGGCTGTGGTGATGGCACCGGCACCGGTTAGAAAGTTTCTTCGATTCGTCATTTAAATTCCGTGATTGACATTGATGGGCACTGGCAGGGTGGGGCGGGCGGTCAATGCCCGGCGGCTTCGCTGCCGCCACCACCCGAGGGTGCGGCCATCATCATTGAGGTCGGTTTGCCTGTGAGCGACGCAGACAGTGCGGCGTCGGCCAGCCAGAACTGCTGGTAGGCGTTGATGGCGGCAATGACGCTTGAGATCTGGTCGCGGTTGTCGGCCAGCAGCTCGAACACGCCGATCAGCATGCCGTTGTAGCGCAGCACGTTTTCTTCCGCCATGGTCTTGCGCAGCGGCACGATTTCGTCGCGGTAATGTTTGGCCACGTCGTACGCGGTGCGGTATGCGGAATAGCTTTCGCGCAACTGCGACGACGCGCCGCGCACCGTGCCTTCGTAACGATTGGCCGCCGCCAGCGACTGCGCATTCATTGCGTCACGTTTGGCAGATCCCCAATCGAAAATCGGCAGGCGAATGCCCAGCTCATAGCCCCTGCGGGGGGTACTGGTGCCTGCGGCGTTGTCGAACACTGTGTCGCGGCGAATGCCGAGTTCCACATCGACCAGGCTGGTCAGGAGATTCAGGCCCTGCGATTTACCCGCCACGTCAAGCTGCATGCGCGCCATCTGCACGTCCAGCCGCTGTTCGGTCGCCGTGGTGCTGACCGCTGCGCTCTGACGCGCCTCTTTTGGCAAATCGGGCAAGCGCTCTGGCAGCTTCAATTGGCCGGCTTGCTCGTCGGAGAGGCCCAGCAGACGCGTCAGCTCCTCGCGGGCAGCGGTGGCTGCATGCTGGCTCGAAGCCAGCTGGGCAGTCGCATCGGCGTAGAAAACCTGCTGCCGTGCCCGCTGCAGCTTGTTGAAGTTGCCGACCTGCTGCATGCGCCGGGCCAGCTCGGCGCTGGCCTGTGCCGTGGTGTTCACCTGGCCTGCGTAGGCCAGCGACTGCTGGGCCGCGACAGCCCGCACCCACGCCTGGCGCACCTGCGTGACCTGGTCGACCACACTCGACGTGAGCTGCACCTTGGCCTGTGCAATTTGCCCGCGTGCGATGCTGATGCGCCGGGGCAGCGTCAGCAAATCAAGCAGGCCGAACGACAGCAACCGGCCAATTTCCAGTTCATCGCCGAAGCGCACGCGCTCGAATGTGAAAAGCGGGTTGGCAATGCGGCCGTTCTGGTTGGCCTGCGCCATATCGGCCCAGCTTTGCGCCAGCAGGGTTTGCACGGCCGGGCTGTTGCTGAGCGCCAGTTGCACCGCACCGTCCATGCTGAGCGGTTTGGCCAGCAGATCGGCGCTTAGCGCACTTCGCGCTTGCTGTTGCTGGGCCGTGCGGCTGAGCTCGAGCTTGCCTTGCGTGAACGCCTGGCTGGTCTCATTGGTGTCCTGGACCGTCTGGTCGATATTGACCGATGCACAACCCGCCAGCACCAGCGTGGCCGTGGCCAGCGCGCTCAATCGAAAGATTTTTTTCATCGCGGCGTCCTTCACGGTTTGGCTCGCTTGACGTCAGACGACGGCTTCGCGCCGGCATCAGCCGCATCAGACTGCTGCGCTTCTTTGGCGTACTCACGCCAGCCGCCAATCTTGCCCGTGCTGTCGTTGGCCTGTTTCCAGTCAATGATCTTTTCGTCGGTGTAAGGTTTGTAGCCCTCGAACGCCGACCGGTACGTCGCCGGTGCTTCCCTGCTCATCGCAGCAGGCGGTGATGACGATGTGGAGGGTGCGTTGGCGGGGCTGGCCTGCGCATGGGCAATGCCGACGTAAAAGGGTATTGCTGCCAATACCAACGCGACTTGCCTGGCGTGGCGGCTGCAGATAAAACGAATATTCACAAAAAATCTCCTGATGACCGGCGAGCGATTGAAAAATCGCAATGATCTGGAACGCGACCTCGAAAGAAGCCGTGCCAGACGCAAGTACAGGCCCAATACGGGCCTGAAGGTCAGGAAATCGGTGGTTTTTGGCCGAGTGCGGCTTCGGCACTGGCAAATTGGGCGGCGGCCGGATTCGGCAGCCTGGATGAAGCGAAGACGGGCTCTACCTGCGTGAATGCCAGTGAGAGCGCAACCGTGTGACAGGCCTGGCAAGCCTGGCAGGAACCGTGATTGTCCGAAGAGTGGCACTGTTCGGCCGCGGCGTGAACAGGGCAGCCATCAAGCGCTGCGTTAGCCGCCTGCGTCCCCGCCACTTCGTGATGGGCGTCCATCTGCCCTGAAGCCGCTGATTGGTCAGCGTGGTCTGCTACATTTTTTGTAGCGTCGGCATGATGCTCGTGCAACTCGTTTTGTTGCGAATGCTGGGCCGCCATCTGGATTGCCATTTCTGTTGCCATCACGTCACCCGCAAAGCCGCGCAATGGCAGCAGGGCGATCATGAGGGCGAAGAGAAAAAAGCGCATCGGTAGATGATAAGGCAAAGTACTAAAAAGTTCCCGTCACTGTGAATTGACACAGTGGTTTAGCCGCTGAATCAGACGACCACCAGGAGCATCCACCCGGCCATCGCCACCATGCCGACGTCTTCGACAATCGTGACCGTGCTCATCGGCAGCTTGAACACCGTACCCAGGCACGCACACTGGATGCGGGTTTTGTTCATCACGGCGCGAATCACGCCGATGGCGGAAAAGCCCATGATCAGCACCGTGGCCCAGTTCGTCAGCAGCGGGTTGAAGTTGACCAGGTAAGCCACGCCCAGCGCCAGTTCGACAAACGGATACACATAACCCAGCCTTGCCAGCGCGCGGCCAGCAGGTCATACCTGGAATAGGCCATGGCGAACTCGGGAAGATCGAGCAGCTTGAAGAACGAAAACACAATGAAAAACCCAGCCATGAAGTGGCGCATGGTATGCATCGCCGAGATGTCTACCGCGGTACCGAGCCCGGCTTGCACCAGGATGCTGGCGCCCAGAATGTAGGCCACGATCAGCAGCAGCGGCTTGTAGGTAACGAACCAGGAGGTGCTTTCGGCAGTGCCAGCCACAGTTTGTGATGCTATTGAATTAATAGCTGCTTGCGCAGGTATCGCTTGGGCTAGGGGCTGATTTGGCATCAAAATATAGCTTCCGGCCTGTGCTACGGCACCGCGCAACGTCGTGAAGTCACCGGTCGGGTTGGTCAGGGTGACCTGCATCGGGTCGAGCGTCACTTCAACCTTTTCCGCCAGCGGTTCCAGGGCGCGCGTCACGCGGCCGACGCAGGCGCTGCAATGCAGACCTGACAGTGCATGGACTTGGGTTGTCATGATGGTGTTCCCGAATTTATGAGCCGTACTGAACCTTGAGTTCATCGGCGACCAGCGTTTTAAGTTCGTCCAGACCGAAGTTTTTCAATGGCTGGCCGTTGACGAAGAAGCTTGGCGTCTTGCGCACGTTGAGCGCCTGCACATCCGCCATATCCTGCGCGAGCAGTTGGGCGATCTCCGGGCTCGCTGCGTCCTGCCTCGCCTGCGCAATGTTCAGGCCGCTGCCAAATAGCATTTCCCAGATCAGTTGCGGCTGCGGTTGACCATGTGATGCCCACACCGGTTGCTCTTTTAGCGCGGCTTCCAGCGACTGCCAATACAGGCCTTGTTTGCGCGTCGCTTCAAGAATCTTGACCGCCTCGTCCGAGCCCTGATGAAATGCCGCATAACGCATGACCAGCCTGACTTTGCCGCGGCTTTCGCGCACGATGTCTTTGACATGCGGATAGAACTCGCGGCATGTCTCGCAGGCGGGATCCAAAAACTCGACCAGCACGACCTTCGCGTCTTTTGAGCCCTGCGAGGGCGAGTGCGGCCGCACCAGCACGGTGTCGGTCCCGCGGGCCAGTTCGCCCAGCTTTTTCGCCTCGTTGGCGTTGTAAACGTAAACGCCCGCTGCAAAAATGGCCATCATGGCGGCGCCTGCGACCAGGGCAATGACTGATTTATTTTTCATGAACGGAGTCTCTCTTCGAGGCAAACATTAAAGCGATGAGCGCTGTGAACGCGATCAGCGACATCAGGGGAATGGTCATGAAGCCCCAGAGCTGAAAGCTGATGTCTGAACACGACAAGCCCGGCCCGCAAGGCTGCAGGCCCTTGGGAATGAAACCGGTGTAAAGCAGGAAATGATAGAGCGCAATCAGCCAGCCGATGGCCGCGATGACGAGGCTGTAGCGAACGCCCTGATGGTCGCGTGCGAAGAGCGACAAGGCGAGCGTGAACACCAGCGGAAACATGAAGATGCGCTGATACCAGCACAGCACGCACGGCGCGAGATTCATTACCTCGCTGAAAAACAGGCTGCCGAGCGAGGACCCCAGCGCCAGCAGCCAGGCCAGCAGCAGGCTGGTCCAGGCAAGGTTAGTGGGCGATTGTGGGGTCATCTTGCGATTGATTGCTTTGATTGGAGGTGACAAGGGATTGTGCCTCGGCGATCACTTGCGCAAGCTGCTCAGGTAGCGCCATCGTTGCAAAGGCGCTGACGTCGGCGCGTCCGGTATTGCCGACTGGCAGGCGGTTGAACATGTGGCCCAGCGGCACCAGTGCCATCCGGAAAATCTGCGCAGCCGCTTCAGGCCAGTCGCGCTGATGCATGCCAAGCCGCAACATGCAGACGTGCGACCTCAGATGCAAGCCGATCTGGTGCTGGCCGACGATATGCGCGGCGCTGAGGTAGTCCCACGGGCTTGTTGTGTTTTTAGATGATATTTGGCTCGCCGTATCGATCAGGCGATCAAACAGCGCCTCGCGGTCGCTGCGCTGCAGATCGGCAATGTCATTGAGCGTCACGATGTGTGCTTTGTAAAGGCGCTTTTTCAAGGCGTCACTTTTCACGCCTTGCTACCCCACTTGAGCAGGCGCAAACCATTGGCTACCACCAGGAGGCTCGCGCCCATGTCGGCAAAAACGGCCATCCACATGGTCGCGCTGCCAAACACGGCCCAGACAAAAAAGACCAGCTTGATGCCCAGCGCCAGGCTGATGTTTTGCCACAGCACCGCATGCGTCTTTTTAGACAGGTCGATGACTTCGGCAATACGGCCCAGGTCGTCGTTCATGATGACCACGTCGGCGGCTTCCATCGCCGTGTCGGTGCCCGCGCCGCCCATCGCAAAGCCGACATCGGCCTGCGCCAGCGCGGGAGCGTCGTTGATGCCGTCGCCCGTCATGCCGCAAGCGCCGTAGCGTTTTTGCATATCGCGGATGGCCGTCAGCTTGTCTTCGGGCAACAGGTTGCCGCGGGCGTCTTCCACGCCTGCCTGAAAGGCCACGGCCTGCGCGGTGGCGTCGTTGTCGCCGGTCAGCATCACGGGCGTCACGCCCATGGCCTTGAGTCGGGTGATCGCTTCGCGCGAGCTGCTTCTGATGGTATCGGCGACCGAAAATAGGGCCAGAACGCCCTTGTCGTCGGCCAGTAGAGTCGCGGTGCGGCCGAGCTTCTCCTGGGCGCGCAACGCTTCTTCCAGTGCGTCGCTGCACTGGCCGCGCTCCTCGATCAGGCGGTGGTTACCCAGCACCAGAGACTGGCCTGCCACGGTGCCCTGCGTGCCGCGTCCCGACAGCGCGGTGAAGGCATCCACTTCTTCGCCTGGCTCGTTGAGCCCGGCAAAGATGGCTTTGGACACCGGGTGATCGGAGCGTTTGGCCAGACTGGCCGCCAGGCGTTTGACCTGGGCTGCATCGGCGCCATTCAGGGTTGACCAGTCCACCAGCTTCGGCTTGCCTTCGGTGATGGTGCCGGTCTTGTCGAGCGCCACGGCCTTGAGGTGTCTAGCGGTTTCAAGGTAGATGCCGCCCTTGATCAAAATGCCCCGGCGCGCGCTAGCGGCCAGGCCACTCACTACGGTGACGGGTGTGGAAATGATCAACGCGCAGGGGCAGGCAATCACCAGCAGCACCAGCGCCTTGTAAATCGCCTGCAGCCACGTCCAGTCCAGAAACAGCGGCGGCAGTACCGCCACCAGAATCGCGACAACAAAAACAGACGGGGTGTAGACCGCCGCGAAACGATCGACAAAACGCTGCGTGGGCGCGCGCGAACCCTGGGCCTGCTCGACCGCATGGATGATGCGCGCAATGGTGCTGTCATTGGCCAGCGCGGTGACTCTGAATTCGAGTTCGGCGGTTTCGTTGATGGTGCCGGCAAACAGTGGATCGCCAGGTGCCTTGTCCACCGGAATGCTCTCGCCCGTGACCGGCGCCTGATTGACGGCGCTGCTGCCCTTGAGGATCAGGCCGTCCAGCGGAATACGCTCGCCGGGTTTGACGCGCACTGTCTGGCCCAGCGCCGTCTGGCTGGTCAACCGATCAGCCCAGGTGCCGTCATCATTGAGGACATGCGCGGTTTCAGGCGCCAGCGCCATCAAGCCCTTGATGGCGTTACGCGCGCGGTCAACCGCCTTGGCTTCGATCAGTTCGGCGATGGAGTAAAGCGCCATCACCATGGCAGCTTCAGGCCACTGCCCGATGGCGAAGGCGCCGGTGACGGCCACCGTCATCAGCGCGTTGATGTTCAGCTTGCCTTTGAAAAGCGCGGTGAAGCCTTTGCTGTAAACCTCGAAACCGGCGAGCCAGATCGCCATCGCCGCGACGGCCATGCCGGCGCCTTTCCAGACCAGGGTGTCCGGTGCCAGAAAAGACAAGCCCTCGGCCACCATCGCGAAAACAAGCGCGGCGCCCAGGCGGGCGATGCCACTGCCGAATCCGCCTTCGGCCTGTCCCCTACCTTGCTCGTGGTCATGCTCGTGGTCGTGATCACCTTCTGAGGCGTGATTGTCTGAATCGGCCTTCGGCGCGCCGGACGCACCCAGCGGAATGGGTTTGAAACCGGCTTTTTCAATGGCCGCGACGGCCCGCGTTACCACCTCATCCGGGGCATCGATTCGCAAAGTCCGGGCGACCAACTGGAAGCCGAGCGAGCGGATGCCTTCAAGGGGTTCGAGCGCGCGCCGGATTTCGGACTCTTCCACGCTGCAGTCCATCGCCGCGATTCTGAATGTCGCGCCTGACGTCGCCGCAGACGCAAGGCCGGAGCGGGTGGTTGTTGCGTCTGCTACGGTATTGATAGCTGTTGGTGCTTGAATATCATGGGCTGCAGCCTGATTTTCCACCAGCGAGAAGTCCCCGGCATCTGCCACCGCTTTTTGCAGGGCCGTGAAGTCGACAGACGGATTGGTCAGCGTGACCTGCATCGGTTCGAGCGTGACGGCGACCGATTGAGCCAGCGGTCTGAGCTGGCTATCAACGCGGGCGACGCAGGCGCTGCAGTGCAGACCGAGGAGCGGGTAGGTGACGGTTGGCAACGGCTGGTCTTTCAGAATTTTTGTTGTGGCTGCTGCAAGCGGCGACGGTCAGCGGTAGTCAAGGCTTCAGCGGGCTGCTTTTTCGGCAGTCGAGCCAGCATGGGCGTGGCTGGTGCCGCACTGTTCTGCGGATGGTTCGTGGGTGCAGCAGTGGGATGGCAGCAAGGTTGTCTTCAGTGTTTTCCGGTTGATGGCATGATTGGAAACTATCAACCCACTTGAAGGTCAAGCGGGTGCTTGCAATGGCCTGAGCAGACGCAGGGTCAAACCGCGCGACGCGCCCATCTGAAAGACTGATTTGAACGTGCCTTCCGCACTTCGGCAGCCCGGCGTGATCGCCGCACTGGCCTCGGCGTTTCTGTTCGGTGCCGGCACGCCGCTGGCCAAGTGGCTGCTCGATTCGATCAGCCCGTGGACGCTGGCCGGCCTGCTGTATCTGGGCTCGGGTCTGGGCCTGGCGTTGTATCGGCGTTTGCGCGGCGCCATCCGGCCGCGGCTGGAGAAAGGCGAAATGCGCTGGCTGGTAGCGGCTGTCGTCTGCGGCGGCGGCATTGCGCCGGTGCTGTTGATGGTGGGGCTGTCAGGCATGGAGGCCAGCCACGCAGCGCTGCTGCTCAACCTGGAAGCGGTGCTGACGGCCGTGCTGGCCTGGGTGGTGTTCAAAGAAAATTTTGACCGGCGTATCGCGGCCGGTATGGCGGCCATCGTGGCAGGTGCGCTGCTGCTGAGCTGGCCTTCCGGTGGTGATGTGACGGGCAACGCAGCGCTTTCTTTGTGGCCTGCAGCGGCGGTGTCGCTGGCCTGCCTCTTTTGGGCGCTCGACAACAACTTCACGCGCAAGGTGTCGCTCAGTGACGCGTCATGGATCGCCTGCGTCAAAGGGCTGACCGCCGGGGCGACCAATTTGGCGCTGGCTTGGGCACTGGGCGCCAGCTGGCCCGAATCGACGAAGATTCCGGCGGCGATGCTGGTCGGTTTTTTTGCCTATGGCGTCAGCCTGGCGTTGTTCGTTGTCGGCCTGCGGCATCTGGGCACGGCGCGGGTCGGTGCGTATTTTTCAACCGCGCCGTTTGTTGGCGCGCTGTTCGCGGTGCTGTTCCTGGCTGAACCCATCACCTGGCAATTGGTCGCCGCGGCCGTTTTGATGGCCGTGGGTGTCTGGCTGCACCTGACCGAACACCACGCGCACACCCACACGCACACGCCGCTGGAGCATGAGCATGTGCATACGCACGGCGCTGCCGGCGCGGCGGTAGATGCCCACCACACGCACCAGCACACGCCCGCGTTCGAGGGCGACCATTCGCACCGCCATCGGCATGAACCGGTGAGCCACAGCCACGTGCATTACCCCGACGCCCACCATCGCCATGAACACTGAAGTCCATACCAAAACCGCCAATGCCGCTCAGCACCGCATCAGCGAAGCCGCGGCGCTGAGTGGCGTCAGCGCCGCCAATATCCGTTTCTACGAGAAAGAAGGGCTGATCGCCGCGAAAGGGCGGTCAGGCAACGGCTATCGCTTTTACAGCGATGCCGATGTGCATCAGCTACGCTTCATCCGCCTGTGCCGCGCGCTGGACATGTCGCTCGATGAAGTGCGCACGCTGCTCGAACTTGATCTGAACGTGAAGGCTGATTGCGCCACCGCGCGCATCGCGCTCGACGGCCATGTCGACCATGTGCGGGCTCGATTGAAAGAGCTGACAGCGCTTGAGAAAAATTTGAAGGCGCTGCGCAACCGCTGCGACGGGCAGGACACGCATTGCCACATCATCGAAGCGCTCCATGAGCAGGCGGATGCGTTGCCGCTGCCTTCTGGGCGGGCGCCATCCGCAAAGCGTCATGTTTGAGTCTGCGGGGCGTCTGCAGCCCGAAATTTAAGTCAAACAGACTCCTGGCCCAGGAAAATCCTGCGCGAGTAGCTATTAAAAACGTAGCGTATAGAGTTGCCTTCAGCGCACGGCAGCGCGCGCCGCCGCCGCAGCAGCCGGTGCGCGGTCAAACGCCAGCGTCAGCAACGCGAGCAGACCAAAGGGCACGCCGACCCAGCTCAATTGCGCAAAACCCACGGTGCCGAGCAGGGAGCCGCTGATGATCGCACCCAACGCGGTGCCGATGTAGAGCATCGAACCATTGAGGCTCAGCAGCAGCGGCGCCTGAGCGGGCGACAGGCTGGCCAGGTGGCTTTGCTGCGGCGCCATCAGGCCGAAACCGGCGATGCCCCAGACCACCAGCGCCGCCATGGTCAAGGGTGTGCTTCCCTGGGTCAGCGGCAGCAGGCCCATCATGCTGACCAGCACGATGAGTTGCGTGCGGCTGGTGGCAATGGCGCCGAAGCGGTCTGTGGCCCAGCCGCCGACCAGCGTGCCCGCCACGCCCGCCGTGCCGAAGACGGCCAGCGTGATGGACAGCTGCGTTGCGCTCGACGGATTGAGCGCCTGCAGCACTGGCCCCACATAGGCAAACACACTGAAGATGGCGATGAAATACAGCAAGGTGCGGCCCCACACCCGCAGCACCGCGGGTTGGCGCGCCGCGGCACCAAAGCCGGCAAACCCGTTACCGCTGGCTGCCATGTGCGTAGGAATCAACCAGGTGGCCGCCAGCAGGGCCGCCAGACTGAACCCCGCCGACAACCACACTGGCACGCGCCAGCCGTATTCAAAGCCCAGCCACGCGCCGACCGGCAAACCAACGGCGTAGCTGATGCTCATGCCCAGAAAGGTGATCGACAGCGCGCGCCCGCGCAGCGCCGGTTCGACCAAGCTCACCGCCAGCGCCGATGCCGCCGCGGTAAACATCGCGCCGGCGCCCATCAGCACGCGGCCGAGCAGCAGCCAGCCGAAGCTCGGTGCCAGCGCGCAGGTCAGGCAGCCGGCACTGAACAGCAGCAACGCGAGCTGCACTGCGCGTTTGCGCGACCACTGCGCGGTGAAGATGATCAGCAGCGGCGCCAGCACGGCAGTGGCCAGCGCATAGGCTGTCATGGCCTGACCGGCGACTGCGACGCTGACGCCGAGCGACGTGCTGATCGGCTGCAGGATGCCGCCGAGAACAAACGCGCCGCTGCCGATGACCAGGTTGCACAGGGCGAAGAAGTAGAGGATGGGTGGCATGGGTGGGCGTCGTAAACGCCGGGTGAGGGTTAAATTGGCCTGTAGCCCGCTATTTACGTGCGCAAGCAGCTATCAAAACAGTATCGCCACAAGTAGCGGTATAAGTAGCGCCATGAGCTGATGATGTGCCTGCAAAAAAAGCGCGTTGAGATCTGCAACTGGTCAGTATGCTGGAACTTGCGTGGCCTTGCAGAGCTGAGGCAGCCCTGAACGAGATACCCAGATTCGGGCACCATGAGTCGGCGCCGCGTCCCATCCCGGCTCGGGAGCTTCCCCGATGCAGGCCGTGGCAACTGCGGTTAGGCTGATGGCTCTGAATGCTTTTTCTGGAGTCCGATTTGTCATCTTTGACCCAACATCGCGTCGATTCTGTCGCCACAAGCCGCCCCACGCCGGCCCATTTCGCGTTCTGGCCCAAGCGCCTGCCGCGCAGCATCTCACCGCCAGCCGTATCGCTTTGGCAGAACCTGGCGGTCAGCGCGCTGCGATACCCCGACAAACCGGCGCTGGTGTTTTTTGACCGGGTGCTGACCTACCGCCAGCTGATGCAGCAGGCCGAGCGGCTGGCCGCGAGGCTGCACCAAATCGGGGTGCGCAGCGGCGACCGCGTGGTGCTGAACATGCAGAACTGCCCGCAGTGGGTCATTTCGCACTTCGCCATTCTGCGAGCCAATGCAGTGGTGGTGCCGGTCAACCCGATGAACCGGGCCGAAGAATTGAAGCACTACATCGTCGACCCCGATGCGAAAGTGGCCATCACATCGGCTGACCTGGCCGGTGAGGTGGTGAAGGCCAATGAGCAGCTGGAGCCGGCGCTGCGCCTGTCGCACCTGATCGTCACGCACTACAGCGATGCGTTTGACTTCGACACAAGCCCGGTGCCCGAGGCCTGGCGTGAGTGGCTCGGTACGCAGCACGAGTTGCCGGTTATCGACGGTTGCAGCGTGGTGCGCTGGACCGATGCACTCACGTCGTCCGATGAACTTCCCGCGCATACGGCCACGCCCAGGGATCTTGCGGTGCTGCCCTACACCAGCGGCACCACCGGCCTGCCCAAGGGTTGCATGCACACGCACGCCAGCATCATGCACAACGCCGTCGGCACCTGCTACTGGGGCAACAGCACCAGCGAAAACGTCGTGTTGTCGGTGGTGCCGATGTTTCACATCACCGGCATGGTGTCGGTAATGCACGCGTCGATTTTTGGCGGCTCGACGCTGGTGGTGATGCCGCGCTGGGACCGCGAACTGGCCGGCCATCTGATTTCGCGCTGGCGCGTCACGCACTGGACGAATATTCCGACGATGGTGATTGATCTGCTGGCCAGCCCGAACTTTTCCACGTTCGACGTCAGCAGCCTCGTCTACATCGGCGGTGGTGGCGCAGCCATGCCGCAGGCGGTGGCGCAGCGGTTGTTTGTAGAGTATGGGTTGCGTTACGCCGAGGGCTACGGCCTGACCGAAACCGCAGCGCCGTCGCACAGCAACCCGCCCGACGCCACCAAACAGCAATGCCTGGGCGTGCCCTTCATCAGCACCGACGCCCGCGTGGTTGACCCGTTGACGCTCGAAGAAATGCCGCAGGGCGAGCAGGGTGAAATCGTCATGTGCGGGCCGCAGAATTTTTCGGGTTACTGGAAACGGCCCGAGGCCACCGCTGCCGCTTTTTTCGAGCGCGACGGCAAGCGCTTTTTCCGGTCAGGGGATCTCGGCCGCGTCGACGAAGACGGCTACTTTTTCATGACCGACCGCCTCAAACGCATGATCAACGCATCGGGCTTCAAGGTGTGGCCGGCTGAGGTTGAAATGCTGATGTTCAAGCACCCGGCAATTCAGGAAGCCTGCATCATTTCGACGCAGGACGCCTACCGCGGCGAGTCGGTGAAAGCGGTGGTGGTGCTGCGCGCCGCGGCCAAAGGCACGGTTACGGAGGAAGACATCATCACCTGGTGCAAGGACAACATGGCCGCGTACAAATACCCGCGCGTGGTGCAGTTTGTCGATGCGCTGCCCAAGAGCGGTTCAGGCAAGGTGATGTGGCGCAGCCTGCAGGAGGCCGAAGCTGTCAAAAAGGCTTGAGAAGCGTACTTTTTCAGTCAAATTAGGCCGATAGCCCAGGTACTGCTTGCGTAAGCAGCTACTAAAACAATAGCAATTACATCGTCGTGCGCAGCGGCTTTTAGTTACGCACGTAACACGTCGTGACTGCTTGCGCGTGTAAATCCACAACTCGTTGCGTCAACACCCGATTTTGCGCTGTTGGCCTACAGGCAAGGGGGCAGGCAAGGGTGACCATCTGCGCTCGGTGCCTACCCGCAAGCCCCCGGCGCCGCATGAGACTGGTGCAATGAGGCCGATGAGGCGCTTACGGCGCCGCGGCATTCGTGCACACATCGTCGTTTGCGATTCGCTTGCATTCGATACACGACGAAATGGCCAGTCACACCGTGACTGTGGCCTCTACTTACTTCCATCAAAGCATCAAAGAAAAGGATTGACCCATGAACCAACTCAAAGCTGTTATTTTTGGTGCCATCGGCACCGTCGCCGAAGTCGCCGACCTCGAGCGTCAGGCATACAACGCCGCCTTCAAGCAGGCTGGACTTGACTGGAAATGGTCAGCCGTTGCGTACAAAGAGTTCCTTAAAACCGATGGCGGCAAGGAGCGTATCCGCGCTTTTCGCGACGCGGTGCCGGCACGTGCCGATGTTGACGACAAGATGATCGAGAAGCTGCACGCGGCCAAGAAAGCGGGTGTGGTCGAACTGATCGCGCAAAGCAAACTGATTCCGCGCTCGGGCGTGAAAGAATTGATGGATGCCTGTATTGCGGCTGACGTGAAGATCGCCTGGTGCGCGTCATCGAGCACCGACAGCGTTAAAGCGCTGAACAAGGCGTTGGCCAAGCAATTGCCGTTGAAAGATCTGGCCTCGACGATCACCCTGGAGGGTGCGGATGTGGCCAAAACGCCAGCGAAAGGCTACCTGGAGTGTCTGGAAGCGCTGGGTCTGACGGCATCGGAGGTGGTGGCGATTGAAGACACGCCTTTCGGCGTTGAAGCCGCCAAGGCAGCGGGAATCTGCACGGTCGCGACACCGGGTGAAACGGCTGCGGGACAGGATTTCAGCGCCGCGGATCTGGTTGTGACGAGCTTGTCGAGTGTGACGATTGAAGAGCTACAGACACTGCTGGAGCAGGCCAAAGAACCGGCGTTTGCCAATTCCGGGCATTCCTGAGCCGCGGCAGTGGCCGACGGGCGGCTGGTGGCCGAAACCTGCTGCTCTCAGCCGCCAACGGTGAGTCGGCGTGGCGTGATTTCCACCGACCCCAGCGCGGTACTCATCCAGACCGTACCGTCCTGAATCGTCACCTGTAGTTGCATGCTGCGTTCCGCCAATTTAGCCAGTGCCTGGCTTTGCGCCGCTTCAATCTGCCACACCACGAGGTTTTCGGCGCGGGCGAGTTTGCTTGTCATCGCCTTCCACCACACCGGCGTGCTGCTGGCGAAGCTGAGAACCGTCACCCGCTCGGCCTTGCCGGCGGCGCGCATCAGGCGCTTGTCGTCAGGCTGGCCGACATCAATCCAGTGCAGGATGGCCTCGGTGTAGTCCTTGTGCCACAGCGCGGGCTCATCGACATCCCACAGGTCCTTGGCAAATTCAAGATTGCCTTTCTTGTCGTCAGCCGGCACGTAAAGCGCGAACGCCAGCAGGCGGATCATCATGCGTTCATCGGCCTCAGACGGGTGGCGCGCAATGATCACGTTGTGGTCGGCATAGACGCCGCGGTCCATGTCGGTGAGCTGGATCTGGGCTTTGTAGATGGTGGCTTTGAGTGCCATTGGGGTCTTTGGTGTGTTGTTCGGGGATCAACCCTGTATTGGAACAGCCTTTTGACTCCTGGCTTTGTGCGGTAGCCTGGCTGGCTATAGTTTGTGCATGCCTCTTACCAAGCTCATCAAGCTTTCCGTCCTTGACCAGTCCGTAGCCGTTACCGGGGCCACGCAAGATACTTCTATTCGCGAGACGCTGGCGCTGGCGCAGCACTGCGAAGCGCTGGGCTATCACCGTTTTTGGGTCAGCGAACATCACAGCCACCCGAGCATCGTCGGTTCGTCCCCTGAGGTGTTGATGGCGGCGATTGCTGCGACCACCACGCGCATTCGCATTGGCAGTGCCGGTGTGATGCTGCCGCACTATTCAGCGCTTAAAGTGGCCGAGCAGTTCCGCGTGCTGGAGGCGTTGGCGCCGGGGCGCATCGATCTGGGCGTGGGGCGGGCGCCGGGTTCTGACATGCGTACGGCGCAGCTGCTGCGCAGTGACCCGCACCAGTCGGCCGACGATTTCCCGGTGCAGGTGCGCGAGCTGCAGGCGTGGGTGTCGGGCGTCGACCTGCCGCAAGGCCACCCCGGCCGGGGCGTGACGGCCAACCCGATGGGGCCAACGACGCCCGATGTGTGGATGCTCGGTAGTTCCGACTACGGCGCGCAGCTGGCCGCGCACTATGGTCTGCCGTATGCGTTTGCCTAGTTCATCACCGATGGGCAGGGCGCGGATCAGGCGCTGGACCTGTACCGAAGTCTTTATCGCCCCAGCCCGCGGCACCCCAAGCCGGAAGCCGTGCTGTGCGTGTGGGCGCTGGCGGCAGACACCGAAGCCGAAGCGTGGCGTCAGTTTTCAGGCCGCGAGCGCTGGAAGATTGACCGCAATCGCGGCGTATTGGGGCCGCTGGCGTCACCCGAAGAGCTGGCGCTGCGGCCCACCAGCGCTGCTGAGCAAATCGAAGTTGACCGGTTGCGCAGCACAGCGCTGGTGGGCAGCGGCGCGCAAGTGGCGGCCAAACTGCGCGCGCTGGCAGAATAATACGGCGTTGAAGAGCTTGTGGTGATCACCTGGGTGCATGACGCATCGGCGCGCAGAAGGTCGTACGAGCTGCTGGCCACGGAGTTCTTTTAGAGCGCCTTTCGGGTACAAAATAGAGGGTCGCAGTTGCGGAACTTTCTGCAAGGTTCTTAACAAAATTCAACAGAGACAAAGAAGGAATCCATGAGCACTCAACTTTTCAGCGCCGCCATTGCCGGCAGCCTGCCTAAACCCGCCTGGTTGTCTGAAACCAAAAAGCTATGGCCGCAGTGGAAGGCCGAAGGCGAGGAGCTGAAGCAGGCCAAGCTGGATGCAACACTGCTGTGGATCAAGGCGCAGGAAGATGCGGGCCTGGACGTGATCGGTGACGGCGAGCAGTCGCGCCAGCATTTCGTGCACGGTTTTCTGGAGCAGGTCGAAGGCATTGACTTCGATCACAAGGTCAAGATGGGCATTCGCGACAACCGCTACGACGCGATGGTGCCGCAGGTCATATCGGCGCTGAAGCTCAAAGGCCGCGTACACGCCACCGAGGCGCAACTGCTGCGGGCACACACCAAAAAGAAAATCAAGTTCACGCTGCCGGGGCCGATGACGATTGTTGACACCGTGGCTGACCAGTTTTACGGCGACCGCGTCAAGTTGGCGATGGCTTTTGCCGAACTGCTCAACCAGGAAGCGCTGGCACTGCAGGCCGATGGCGTGGACATCATCCAGTTCGACGAACCCGCTTTCAATGTCTACATGAAAGACGCAGCCGACTGGGGCGTGAAGGCGCTGGAGCGCGCCGCGCAGGGGCTGACTTGCACCACCGCCGTTCACATCTGCTATGGCTACGGCATCAAGGCGAACGACGACTGGAAGCAAACGCTCGGCGAAGAATGGCGGCAGTATGAGCAGGTGCTTCCGGCGTTGGCCAAAAGCAGCATCAAGCAGGTTAGCCTGGAGTGCTACCACTCGCATGTGCCGCCGCATTTGATGGCGCTGCTGGAAGGCAAGGACGTGATGGTCGGCGTGATTGATGTCGCCAGCGATGTGATTGAAACGCCCGAGCAGATTGCCGACACGATTGGCATGGCGATTGAGTTTGTGCCGAAAAATCGCCTGATTCCGTGCACCAACTGCGGCCTGGCGCCGATGGATCGCGAAGTCGCGATCAAGAAATTGCAAGCGCTGGGACTGGGCGCGGCATTGGCGCGCGAGCGCTACAAATGAGCAACGATCACACATACGGGGCGCCTGAGCCGGCCTGGAAGCACGATGGCGTGCGCGTCATTGCTGCCGGCCAGCTCGACAGCAACACGGCGCAAACCCCCGGGATGGATCGCAAGGCAGCCATCAACTTTGCGCGCGTGGGTGCGCAGAAATTGTGGGCCGGCACCGTCACCATTCATGCAGATGCCAAGACCGGCGCCCACCATCATGGCCCGCTGGAGAGCGTGATCTACGTGATACGCGGGCGTGCGCGCATGCGCTGGGGTGAGCATCTCGAATTCACGGCCGAGGCCGGTCCGGGTGACTTCATTTATGTGCCGCCTTTTGTGCCGCATCAGGAAATCAACGCCAGCGCGACGGAATTGCTTGAATGCGTGCTGTGCCGCAGTGACGGCGAAGCGGTCGCCATCAATCTGGACATCGAGCCCGCTGAAAAGCCGGAGAACGTGCTCTGGATTGACCCCACGCACCCCCGCGGCGCTGTGTAAAGCGCCCGTCAAGCCCTCATGAATTGCGGGTAAAACCTCGATTTATGCGTGGTTTTACGGTGATTTTGACCCCCTTTTTTTACGATTGTCACGAAGTCCTACATGCATTTTGGGCTGGCCTTGATACAACGAAGACTTGACAAAAAAGGAGTTGCATCATGAACACCAACACAACTATTTCTGGACAAGCTTCCCCCGCATCCCTGCATTCGCCAGGCGCCGTGGTGGAAACCAGCCTGGCTGATCGCTTTCGGCAGAGCAAGGCGCTGATTCCCACCATGGCGGTGATGGGTGTGACCGTGATGGCGCTAGCCGCCGCACTGGTTGTCAACAAATCGGATGCGCAGCCAGGTGGCTCCTCAGGCTTCGCCGCAACGCAAAGCGCGGCTAAGGAGGCCCCTCCCGTGGTTCGCGCGCCTCCGGCCACCGCGCTGCAGCGCGCGCCTGTCAGGGTCGCGCAGGCTGCGCCCCAGGCACAGCCGCCGCGTGCAGCCTCCTGCGCTACTTGCGGCACGGTTGAATCGGCGGTGGCCGTACAGAGGCAGGGCAAGGTCAATGGCGTGGATGTGGGCAACACCACGATTGGCATCGGCACCGTGGCCGGTGGTGTGCTCGGCGGCGTACTGGGCAACCAGGTGGGTGGTGGCAATGGCAAGACGGCCATGACAGTGCTCGGCGCAGCAGGCGGCGCCTATGCGGGCAACGCCGTTGAGAAGAACATGAAAAAAGTCACTGTCTACCAGATGCGTGTGCGCATGAACAATGGTTCTGTCCGTACTATTGAGCAGGCAAGTCCGGTGGCAGCAGGATCAAGCGTAGTGGTGGAAGGCAACTCGCTTCGACTGGCCCGGTAAATCAATGGACAGGTGCCTGGCTCGCCGTAACAACAACGAACACCAGAACGCACACAACAACGCATACAACAACGAATGAAAATCATGACAAATACCGCTTTCCGCTCCATCAGGCATTTGATGCTCGCAGGCGCCGCAGTTGGCTTTTCGCTGGGCGCAGTCGTCGCGCAGGCGCAGGTCCCTTACGTCAATGCCACCGTCTCCGGGCAGTTGCAGCCGGGTGTCTATGGCCGTATAGACATTGGCAACGCACCGCCACCGCCGCTGATCTATGCACAGCCGGTGATCATCCAGCGCCCGGCGGTGCTGGTTCAACAGCAGCCTCTGTATCTGCATGTGCCTCCGGGGCATGCCAAAAAGTGGTCCAAACACTGCGGCAAGTACAACGCCTGCGGTCAACCGGTCTACTTCGTCAAGGTCCGGGGCGATGATGACTATGAGCGGCGCAACTACCAAAGTCGTGGCGAATACCGCGCCGATCGTGGGGATTACCGTCGCGATGATTACGATGGCGACTCCAAGCATTCCGGCAAGGGCAAGGACAAGCACAAAAACAAGGGTAACAAGCACGACGATTGATCCCCGCGTACAAGCCGCCAACCAGGTACAAATCAAGGCACCGGAGTCCGTTTCCGGTGCCTTCTTTTTTTTGTACTCCGCCAAAGCCTGATCAATCACGGGCATGATGCATTCCGGCGCCTGCAATATTCGTCGCTGCGGCGTAGCATGGCGAAAATCATCAACCCGAGCACCCGGAATAATCAGGAACAGTCCCATGAAAGCAATCTGGAACGGCGCCGTCATCGCCGAAAGCCCTGACACAGTAGTGGTGGAAGGCAACCATTACTTCCCGCCCGATGCCCTTCACCGCGAGCACGTCACCTTCAGCAATCACCACACCATGTGTTCCTGGAAGGGGCAGGCCAGTTACTACTCGCTGCTGGTCAATGGCGAAATGAATACTGACGCCGCGTGGTATTACCCGAACCCCAAGCCCGAGGCAGAAAACATCAAGGACCATGTCGCTTTCTGGAAGGGCGTGAAGATCGAGGCTTGACCGCCCGCGTTCGCTGGTGTCGATGCAAGCCGTTGCGGGTTAACCCCGTCGCATGAGGCCGGGTTGCAGCTTTGCGACTCCCAAAGCAATACGTATACTTATTAAAGCGGCCGTCTGCTGCCGGATTTGACAAGGACTCACCATGACGTTGCCCGCAGCCGATCCAGCGCTCGTCGAAAAGCTGGCCACAGCCAACCGCATCCTGTTCGACCAGGGTGTGGTCGATGGTTTCGGCCACATCAGCGTACGTCACAACAAGTCGCCCGATCACTTTTTACTGTCGTGTAATCGCGCGCCCGGCCTGGTCCGGCCCGAAGACATCTTGAGCTACGACCTGAGCGGCGAACTGGCCGCGCCGTCAGACAAGCGTTCTTACCTTGAGCGATTCATTCACAGCGAGATTTACCGGGTTCGACCCGATGTGGTTTCTGTGGTTCACAGCCATTCACCCAGCGTGATTCCGTTCGGGGTGACCGGTCAGCGCTTGCGGCCAGTTTTTCACATGAGCGGTTTTCTGGGCAGTGGCTCGTCGCTGTTTGAAATCCGAGATGCCGGTGGTAACACCGACATGCTGATTCGCGACAGCGGACTGGGCAAGGCTCTGGCGCAATCGCTTGGCCAGCACAATTGCGTGCTGATGCGCGGCCATGGTTCCACGACGGTTGGGCCGTCAATCGAAGTGGCCGTCTACCGCGCCATTTATGCCGAGGTCAACGCCCAACTGCAATTGCAGGCCGCCGCACTCGGTCCGATTAACTTCTTGACCGAAGAAGAAGCGGCGCTGGCTGCTGCTACTACCGAAGGCCAGGTGGTGCGGGCCTGGGACTTGTGGCGCGGACGCATTGACGCAGTTGTCTGACTTTTTAAAACCAAAACCAAAACCGGAATCTGGAGACACCCATGAAACTTCGCCACCGGCTGGCAAGCCGCCTGACTTTGCTGATGCTGGCAGCCTGTTCGCAATTCGTGGCTTCGCCGGCGTCGGCGCAGGCCTACCCCTCACGCGCCATCAAGATCATTGTTCCCTACGGAACAGGCGGCGGCTCCGACATTCTGGCCCGGCAGATCGGCGCGCGTCTGCAAACCATCTGGGGGCAGGGCGTGGCGGTGGACAACCGCGCCGGTGCGTCCGGCAACATCGGCACTGAAGCGGTGGTTCGCTCGCCGGCTGACGGCTACACCCTGCTGCTGCAGAACAGCACCATGGTGGTCAATCCTGCGGTCACTGGCAAGCTCAATTACGACCCCGAAAAAGACCTGACGCCGATCATGCTGCTTGGCTTGACGCCGATTGCGCTGGCTGCGCACCAGAGCACCAACATCAAGTCCATCAAGGATCTGGTCGATTATTCCAAAGCCAACCCGACAGCGCTCAATTACGGCTCTTGCGGTGTAGGAACCCCGCAGCATTTTGTGATGGAACTGGTCAAACAGAAAGCTGGCGTGAACGCCACCAACATCGGCTACAAGGGCTGCGCGCCGGCATTGACCGACGTGGTGGGCGGACAGGTGCCATTGGCCATCCTCAGCGCCAACCTGGTCGCGCCGCACATCAAGACGGGCAAGCTGTATGGCGTTGGCGTATCCACCGTAGCCCGTTACCAGCTGATGCCGCAGGTACCCACCTTCGAAGAGCAGGGCCTCAAACCGCTGGATTTTTCGATCTGGTACGCGCTGATGGGCCCAGCCAAAATGCCATCTGACGTGGTCGCGCGGATTTATGCGGACGTGCAGAAAGTATTGGCGGAACCCGCCGTGCGTGAAAACCTGTCCAACGCAGGCGTGGAGCCCTTTGCGGGCACTGGCGGCGACCTGGCCAAATTGATCACGGCGGATCTGGCGCGCTACGCCCAGTTGGCCAAGTCGGCCAATATCAAGGCCGAATAGCGCCTGTCTCCGGGCGATTGTGGTTGCCAAACCGTCGCTCGTTGCCGACCGTCCCTGGTAAAAACTGAAGACTGTTGCCTTTCGGGGCGCTGTCTGACTGCGCGTTTCAGTTCAATCCCCTATAAACGGCTTTGTCGTGTCTTCCGCTGCCGCGGAGTGCGGGTATTTCCAGTACTTCAAACCCATTGCGGGGACAGTCGTTTTTTCGTCCGACATAAAGGAGCTCTCATGGATTTGCTGAACCACGATATTGCCCATGAATTTCCAGAACACATTGACAAAATGCGGGCACTCAAAACCTCCAACCCGCACTTTGCCAAGCTGTTCTCCCAATACGACGAAGACAACCACGCCATTGCACGATACGAACATGGCGATGGCGCGATCAGCGATGAAGGCCTGGAGGAGTTGAAGAAAAGACGCCTGAAAACCAAGGATGAGATTTACGAGATACTGAAGGGCGGTTAGCCGTTCGTTAAAAAACCGCACTAGTCGAACAAGCCTGAGGCCTGCCCCTTGGGAGGCAGGAAGCTACGCGAAGCACGCAAGCGAGCGAGCGGGAGGGGGCTTCTCTCCAGACCAGCAGGGGCCGCAGGACTGGCTTCGCCAGACCGCAGGCGCAGCGGCCCCCTCGGGGGGCAGAGAGCGACACGAAGTGCGCGAATGTGGGGGCAAGTTATTCAAGCAGGGGCCGCGGGACTGGCTTCGCCAGACCGCAGGCGCAGCGGCCCCCTCGGGGGGCAGAGAGTTACGCGCAGCGAACGAACGTGGGGGCAACACTCATTCACGCACGTCCGCAACCGGCTGCGTGCCAAAGTCCGCCCGGGCAAGATACGCCAGCACGCGACCAGCCGCCTCTTCAGGCGAACTGAGCAGCCCCTTGTTTTTGAGGCCGATGAAAGCTTGCTGGTCGGGAAACGCAGACGCATCCGCGCGGCGCAACTGGGTTTGCATGTCGGTGTCAATCACGCCCGGTGCCAGTGAACAGACAGCGGCGCCGTTGGGCTTGAGCGCCTCTTCCAGCGCCACGCAGCGTGTGAAGTGATCCATACCCGCTTTCGCAGCGCAATACGCAGCCTGAGAAGCCATCGCCTTGCGCCCCAGACCCGATGAAATATTGAGCACCTTGCGACGGGCCGGCCAGCGCTCGGTGGCACTCAGGAAAGCAGCGGTCAGCTGCATGGGCGCTTCCAGGCCCACGCGGAGCGCCTGGCGCAGATCACCGGCGTCACCCTCGCTCAGCGGGCCGATGCCCGGGATCATGCCGGCGTTGTTGATCAATACCGCGCTGCTAAAACCTGCAGCGGATTGCTCACGCAGCCACTGGTTGAGGCGGGCACTGGCCACGGCGCCGTGGGCGAGGTCCTGCGTCCACTGCAGAAGTGTGGCGCCTGACGAACTGGCTTCACGCGTCAGCACGTCGCTGGTTTTACGCGAAATGCAGAGTAGTGTGTTGCCGGGTTTTAAAAGCTTGCTGGCCATGGCCAGCCCCATGCCCCGCGAGGCACCCGTCAGAATAAAAAGGTGTCGACTCATAACTCCGGATATTAAACCCGCCTGGTCAGCGCGCTCACGTGCTCACAACCAGCGGAAAACTGGCGCGCAAACCGTCGGGGCCGGGCGCAAAGGGTGCGGTCAGCAGATCACGATCAGCAGTGCTCAGTCCGCGCCACAAAAAATCACGTGCATTGCCCGGATCGTCGGCCACATACAACTGGGTCGTCAGCAGTTCACGGCGGCCCAGCTTGACCTTCACATGAATATGCGGCGTGCGGCCGCTGTAGGCCACTGGCCGCATGGTGCGAAAACGGTAGCTTCCGTCGGCGCCCACAGTAACGCGGCCAAAGCCCTGAAACCGCTTGTCGGCCTTGCCGCCATCGCCGGCATGGTGGTAATGCCCGGCGCCATCGCATTGCCAGATTTCAACTTGCGCGCCGCTGACCGGCCGCCCTGCCAAATCACTGACACTGCCTTCAAGCCAGGTGCCCTGGCCCTCCGGATAGCTCAGGTTGCCGTTGCGCAGCAAGTCGTAGTCAGTGTCTTTCGGGAACTCCACCGGGTAGAACGGGCCTTCGGTTTGTGCGGGGGTGGCACGGCGTGCGGGCGCTGACTGCGCGCGTACGCCTAGCCAGAGCGCAGGCGCGATGACCAGCGCGGCAGCCACCAGGCTGCGGCGCGGTAATACAGGGCAGTGGCTGACTAACGGCGGTGTGGCTAAGGGCATGACAACTCCCGGAATCTACTGTTGCAATCAACCTGCGATCAAATTGGGTCAAGCTAAGTTCCGCATCGCCATCATCCCCTCAAAAAGGTGTTTCAGCCATGAAATTAATTACCGCGCCCGTCACCGGATGCATCAGGCGCAGTTTTTTCGCATGCAGCAGCAGGCGCGGCGCAGCGGCCTGAACTTCTGCAGGCGCGTAAAGCGCGTCGCCCAGAATCGGATGCCCGAGCGCCTGCAGATGTACGCGAAGCTGGTGCGAACGGCCGGTCACGGGTTCCAGCAGCAGCCGTGTCGTGTCGGTAGCCGGTTCGTAACGCGTTACCTGCCAGCGCGTCATGCTGGGCTTGCCAAGCAGAGGGTCGATGATTCGCAAAGGTCTCGCCGGCCAGTCCAGTGCAATCGGCAGATCGATCAGCGCCCACCCCTCGTCAGCGTGTGGCGGCATGGCCAGTCGACCCTGGACCACCGCCTCGTAGCGCTTGTGTATTTCGCGCGCCGCGAAAGCCAGGCTCAGGGTGCGCTGCACCGCCCGGCTGCGCGCCAGCAGCATCAGGCCCGACGTGGACATGTCCAGCCGGTGCACCACCAGAGCCTCGGGGTAACTTGCCTGCACGCGGCTGCTCAGGCAATCCTGCTTGTCTTCACCACGCCCCGGCACCGCCAGCAGGCCGGGCGGCTTGTCGACCACCAGCAGGCTGTCGTCGGCGTAGACCAGTGTGAAGCCGGTCGCCGCCGTGTCATGACCTGCCAGGTAATTGCTGGGCGTCATGTCGGTCGGCATGATGAAGCCGATGAGCCCATGAGCCAGTTCATTGGCAAAGTTCATCAAGGAGAAAAATCATGAGTGACGCCGGTGCCATTTCAATTGCCTGCGGTTTGATGATCGGCTTGGGCGCGATTGGCGCGTGTCTGGGTATCGGCGTGATGGGTGGTCGTTACCTGGAAGGGGCGGTGCGCCAGCCCGAATTGATGGAGCCACTGCAGGTCAAGATGTTTCTGCTGGCTGGTCTGATTGATGCCAACTTTCTGATTGGTGTGGGCGTGGCCATGATGCTTCTGTTTGCCAATCCGCTGGCATGACGGTACCCGCCGGCAGGCAGTCCGTCACCCACTCAAAACGCGTAGGACACGCTGACGATTCCGGTCGCCGTGCTGCGCTTGCGTGTCAGCGGGCTGTCTTTGGCATCGCCCTGCAGACTGCTGGCTGAAAGTGCGGTGGTGATGAACACCCGCGGGTTGACGCTGTAAGTCAGTGCAGCGCTTGCCCGCACGTCACGAATGCCCGCACCTGCAGAGTAGGGGGCATAGCCACTGGTGACTGCCTGCGCTGGCGTGACGCCGAAGTAGGACTGCGTGTATTTCGCGTTGGCATAGGTCGCCGTGACGCCCAGGCCCAGACGCCATTGGGGTGCCAGCGCCATCGAGTAGGCCGCCCCGATGTCGACAACGAGCCCGTTGTGGTCGTTACCGGAACCGTAGCGCAGCGACGACGTGAGCGCGAACGACGGGGACAGTGAATAGTTGTAGAAGATGCCGGCTTCAGGCCGCGCATCGATGTCGCCCATGCCGCGCAGCGCGCTTGAGCGGCTTTCCTTGCGGCCCAGATCGGCCGTCAGGCGCACGCCGTAATCCATGTCTGGCCGGCGCGAGAAGTTGTAGCCCAAGCCGTTCGTGGTGCCCGCAAACCAGCCGTTTTTCCATTGGTAGTCGAGCAGCGGCACCACCAGGGTGCGGCGCTCGTCCGAGCCCTGGTACTTGCGACCTGCAATGACGGCTGCGCCTACCGTGCCGCCGTCGCCGGGGCGCGAGGCGCCATATAGACGGACGACGTCAAAGGCCTGGGCGTGGGCCGTGGACGCGAAGACGCAGGCGCTCGCAGCCAGGGCCGCAAGCATTGAAAACCGCAGGGTTTGAAGCATGAAAAACCTTTTGCAAAGAAGAAATACGGCTGGAAATACGGCAGGATTCGAGCCTGTCTCAGACACGCGTTCCGCGTTTGACTTCACGCAGCATGAAAAGATAAAGCCCTTCGACCTTTTCACGCGCCCACGGTGTTTTACGCAAAAACTTCAGGCTGGACGCGACGCTGGGCTCGCTGGTGAAGCATTTGATATTGATGCGCTGCCCGAGCTCTTCCCAGCCATAGTGGGTTGACAGGGCGGTGACGATGGCTTCCAGCGTCAAGCCATGCAGCGGATTGCCAGCCTGCTTTTCGGGCGACGCCCTGGTCACCGCTGGAGCAGCCGTTGCCGGTGGCTTGACAGGCTCAACCATAGCCAGCTTATTTGTTTTTCAGCTTGCCCCGAATCGGAACCTGCGTCACGACGGTCGGTCGCACCGCATCGGGTGACACCAGCTTGGGCGGCGACGTGTCTTTCTTCGGTTTTTTGACCATCTTGTTGTTGTTTTGCTGACCTTTTGCCATGGTGCTCTCCGGGTGGTTGATTGTGTGAAGGGATCCGAACGTGATGCGATTATCAATGCAACTTCAATGCAACTTTATTCGCGGCCGGTGCGTGCGGTCAATCATTTCCGACAGCGTGATAAGGGCAGTTTTCCTGAAACCGCCGAGCGCCAGCTGATGCTGCTTGTGCAGCGCCCAATACATCAGCTTGGCGATTTGACCTTCAATGAAAAAACTGCCTTTGGTCAGGCTGCCCATCAGGCTGCCGACCGACGAATATTCAGCCAACGAAACCAGCGAGCCCTGGTCGGTGAAGACGAACGGTTCGAGCTTCTTCCCCGCGATCAGGTCCGGCAGCCCGCGTGCCAGGTACATGGCCTGCTGATACGCCGCCTGCGCGCGCGGCGGTACCCAGGTGCCGTCGGGTTGCTGGCAGGCCGCGCAGTCGCCAAAGGCGTAAATGCTGGCATCGCGCGTCGTCTGCAGGTTGCCGTTGACCAGCAACTGGTTGAGCCGCGTCGTTTCCAGCGGCCCTTGTCCTTCTTGCCCGTCGTGCCCGGCGCCCAGTGTCTGCAGGAAATCGGCCGCCTTCACGCCCGCCGCCCACACAGTGATGGTTGACGGAATGAACTTGCCGCTGGCCATCTTCAGGCCGTCTTCGGTGACTTCGACCACTTTTTCGTTGACATGCACGTCGATAGCGAGCTTGCGCAATTCGCGCAACGCCGACTCGCTCAGTCGCTCCGGTAGCTGCGCCAGCAGGCGGGGCGCGGCTTCGACCAGCACGATCTGCAGGTCTTTTTCGGGGTTGATGTTTTCAAAGCCGTAGTGGCCCAGCACGCGCGCTGCCGCGTGCAGTTCGGCGGCCAGTTCCACCCCGGTGGCGCCGCCGCCGACGATGGCAACCGTCAGCATGCCGCTGCCCGCGCTGCGCGGCACGCTCTGGGCGCGTATGCAAGCGTTGATGAGCCGGTCATTGAAATGCCGCGCTGCCTGCGGGCTGTCGAGCTTGATGCTGTGCGCTGCGGCGCCGGGCGTGCCGAAGTCGTTGGTCTGGCTGCCCACCGCAAGCACCAGCGTGTCGTAACCGAGCGATTGCGCCGGCGTGATTTCACGGCCGGCTTCGTCATAGCTGGCGGCTAGCTGGAGCGTTTTACCCGCGCGGTCGAGTCCGACGAGGCTGCCCAGCCTGAACTTGAAATGGTTCCAGCGCGCCTGCGCCAGGTATTCGATCTCTTCGGCGTGCGTGTCGAAGCTGCCGGCGGCCAGCTGGTGCAGCAGCGGCTTCCAGACATGGGTACGCGCCGCATCGACCAGCGTGATTTCAGCTAGGCCTTTCTTGCCCAGCTTCTTGCCGAGCCGGGTGGCCAGCGCCAGCCCGCCAGCGCCACCGCCCACGATGACGATACGTTGCATGCAGTTTTCCCTCGTTTTAGTTTGAATGGCGTGTTGCCGTTAATGGTAACGGTGCCTGAGTGCAAGGTTGTTCGAGATGGCGCCAGACCCTTGCTGCCGGGTCTCTGGAGGTCTGATTTACCGGTTTCAAGCATAAAATAGGTCTCCAGCTAAGGTAGAACATGCGCGGGCAGCTATCAAATAAGGAGCGTCTATTTGACCTTCCCTGGCCGCCGCAGCCCGCCTTCGCGCACGGTCACTGGTAAGCTTTCGGCCCGATGCAGCCCGATACCCTTGAAGAACTGATACGCCAGCGCGCCTTCATGCGCATGTGGTTTGCGCGCCTGTCGGGTACCACCGGCGCCCAGATGCTGATGGTCGCGGTGGGCTGGCAGATGTACGAGCTGACCGCCAGTGCGTGGGATCTGGGTCTGGTGGGGCTGTACCAGTTCGTGCCATCGCTGCTGTTCACGCTGCTGGCCGGGCATGTGGCCGACCGGGTGCATCGCGGGCGCATCATTGCCGCCTGCCTGGTGGCGCAAGCGGCTGTGGCGCTGATTCTGGTGGCGGCCGCGCAGGGCTGGGGCAGCCCGGCCGCCTGGACTTCGCGCGAATTATTGCTGGGCTTGTCGGTGCTGCTGGGCATTGCCCGCTCGTTCCAGATGCCGGCGCAGCAGGCGCTCACGCCGATGCTGGTGCCGGCCAGCCTGCTGCCGCGCGCGATGGCCTTCTCATCGGCGGGCATGCAGGCGGCGGTGATTGGCGGGCCGGCGCTGGGTGGCGTGATCTTTGTCGCGGGCGCCACGGCGGTGTATGCGACGTGCGCGGCGTTGTTCGTGGTGGGCTGCGTGCTGGTTTTTGCCGTGCGTTATGAGCACCTCCCGCCGCCGCGTGAGCCGGTGACCTTGCGCACTCTGCTGGCCGGCGTCGAGTTTGTCTGGCAGCGCAAGACCCTGCTGGGTGCCGTGTCGCTGGATCTGTTTGCGGTGCTGCTCGGCGGTGCAGTGGCGCTGCTGCCGATGTTTGCCAAAGACATTTTGCATGTCGGCCCGTGGGGACTGGGCCTGCTGCGGGCAGCGCCGGCGGCGGGTGCCCTCGTCATGTCGGTGCTCTTGAGCCGCTGGCCGCTGCGGCGGCGCGTCGGTCACATCATGCTGTCGGCGGTGGCGCTTTACGGTGTGTGCATGGTGGTGTTCGGCCTGTCGACCAGCTTTGTGCTGTCGCTGGCGGTACTGGCCATTTCAGGCTGCGCCGACATGGTCAGCGTCGTGGTGCGGCAGACCCTGATGCAGATCGAAACGCCCAACGACATGCGTGGGCGGGTGAGTGCAGTCAACTCGGTGTTCATCGGCGCGTCGAACCAGCTCGGTGAATTCGAATCGGGTGCGACTGCCGCTTTGATGGGGC
>JANNKV010000166.1:0-4116 GCA_031396485.1 Polaromonas sp.
GGTGCTGATTGGTTTCAACACACGGGCCGATGCCCAGGCGCGCAAGCAGGCTGAAAACAACGGCGTCGAGATTCGTTACTACCAGATCATTTATGACGCTGTGGACGAGCTTCGCGCCGCCATGTCCGGCATGCTGACGCCTGACAAGAAGGAAGAAATCATCGGTACCGCCGAGATTCGCCAGGTGTTCAAGGTCAGCAAGATCGGCTCCATCGCCGGTTGTATGGTCACAGCCGGGGTGGTTCGCCGCACCGCGCGCCTGCGGCTGCTGCGCCAGAACGTCGTCATCTTTACGGGTGAACTCGACTCGCTCAAGCGTTTCAAGGACGATGCGAAAGAGGTCAAGGAAACTTTCGAGTGCGGCTTGAACATCAAGAACTACAACGACATCGAAGTCGGTGACGTGCTTGAGTTCTTTGAAATCAGGGAAGTTGCCAGGACGCTGGAGGCTTGACATGAGCAAGGGCAGGTGGCGCCATAGAGCTGCCTGCTTTTCTCGACAGTCTCTTTCTTCTCTTTCTTAATACTCATGCGTAAAAAATCATCCACCCCCAACCGCGGTTTTCGCGTCGCCGACCAGATCCAGCGTGATCTGACGGAGCTGATCGCGCGCGAGTTGAAAGACCCGCGGGTGGGTATGGTCACGATACAGGCCGTAGAGGTCACAGCAGATTACGCCCACGCCAAAGTGTTTTTCAGCGTGCTGGTCGGTGACCCCAAAGAGTGCGAAGAAGCGCTCAACCAGGCCGCCGGCTTTCTGCGTAATGGCCTGTTCAAGCGCCTGATGACGCACACGGTACCCACGCTGCATTTTCATTTTGACCGCACGACTGAACGTGCAGCCGACATGAATGCCTTGATTGCCAAGGCGGTTTCTTCTCGCGCCACGGACAGCGAAGGTTAGAGATGAGCGCATCAGGGCCGCCCAAGGGAGCGAATGCCCCCTTGGAGGGGCCGGTAGCGACGCGCGCCGAAACACAACCAGCTGTCCTGACCTCAAGCCAGCCAGGGCCGCGGGACTGGCTTCGCCAGACCGCAGGCGCAGCGGCCCCCCCGGGGCTGGAGCCTGCGGCTCCGAACCTGCTTGAGCAGGTTCGGACAGGCGACAGAGGCGAAGCGTCCCGCGAGCCGCGGCCTGCAAGGCCTCGGGCGCTACACGAAGTGAGCAACCGTGGGGGCAAGATCGTGCGACGTCCCGTTCACGGCGTGCTGCTGCTCGACAAGCCGCTGGGTTTGTCGAGTAATCAGGCCTTGCAGAAAGCCAAATGGTTGCTGCGCGCCGACAAGGCAGGGCACACAGGCACGCTCGACCCACTGGCGACCGGCGTGTTGCCGCTGTGTTTTGGCGCCGCCACCAAGTTCAGCCAGATTCAGCTGGATGCAGACAAGACCTACGAAGCCACCTTGGTGCTCGGCCAGAAAACCAGCACGGCTGACGCTGAAGGCGAAGTGATTGAAACGCGGCCGGTGCCCGAAATTACTTCTGAACTGCTCGAACGCCTGACGCAGCAGTTCACCGGCCCATTGGCCCAGATTCCGCCGATGTATTCGGCCCTCAAGAAAGACGGCAAGGCGCTGTACGAATACGCACGCAAGGGCCAGGATGTGGAGCGGGAAGCACGCCACATCACGATTTACAAGCTAAATCTAGCTCTAGCCCAGGTAGAACGTGCGCAAGCAGCTATTAAAATAATAGTGAGTTGCAGCAAGGGCACTTACATCCGCACGCTGGGGGAAGACATTGGCGAGGCCATCGGCTGCGGTGCGCACCTGGGTTCCCTGCGCCGGCTGGAAACCGGTGGATTCGTTGCGGCGCAGTGCGTCACCTTGCCGGAGCTGGAGGCTATGTCAGAGCCCGAACGCGAGGCCTTGCTGCTGCCACCGCAGTCTTTGGTCAGCGCCTATCCGTCTGTCACATTGGACATCGACAATGCAGGTCGTTTTCTCAGCGGCCTGCGTCGCCGCGGTGAGCCAGGGCAGTGGGGCGCCGATGCACCGCTGGTTCAGGTTTTTGGAACCGATCCGCCGGCGTTCCTTGGCTCGGCACACATCACCGCTGACGAGCTGATTCCCCAGAGACTGCTGAGCCCGATTGAGATCGAGGACATCCTCCAGGCCAGTCAGAAACATTCATCGGTCAGTGAGCAGGTCGGCCTCGCCGCGCTGGCGCACTAGCTACGTCAACTACTTAACCGTACCCATTTCCCAAGCCTCCAGAAAGCCCACCATGAGCCACAAACAAATCCGCAATATCGCCATCATCGCCCACGTTGACCATGGCAAAACCACCATGGTTGACCAGTTGCTGCGTCAGTCCGGCACCTTCGCCGAACACGAAAAAGTCGTTGACACCGTGATGGACAACAACGCCATCGAGAAAGAGCGGGGCATCACGATCCTGGCCAAGAACTGCGCTGTGACCTGGGAAGGCACGCACATCAACATCGTCGACACCCCCGGCCACGCCGACTTCGGTGGTGAAGTCGAACGCGCGTTGTCGATGGTCGACGGCGTCGTGCTGCTCATCGACGCGCAGGAAGGCCCGATGCCGCAAACCCGTTTTGTGACCAAGAAGGCGCTGGCCCTGGGTCTGAAACCTATTCTGGTCGTGAACAAGGTCGACAAGCCCGGTGCACGACCTGACTTCGTCGTGAATGCCGCTTTCGACCTGTTCGACAAACTGGGCGCCACCGATGAGCAGCTTGATTTTCCCGTGGTGTACGCCTCGGGCATCAACGGCTGGTCGTCGCTCGTCGAAGGCCCGCCAAACGAGCAGTGGGGCCCCGATATGTCGGCTTTGTTCAACACTATTCTTGAGCACGTGCCGCACCAGCAGGGTGACCCAGCTGCTCCACTGCAACTGCAAATTTCTGCGCTCGACTTCTCGACCTTTGTGGGCCGCATCGGCGTCGGCCGTATCAGCCAAGGCACCGTCCGGCCAATGATGGACGTGGTGGTGATGGAAGGCTTGGACGGCAAGGCTGTCAAAGGCCGCGTCAACCAGGTATTGACCTTCCAGGGCCTGGAACGCGTGCAAACCGATGAAGCCGGGCCCGGCGAAATCGTGCTGATCAACGGTCTGACCGACATCGGCATTGGCGTCACTATCACCGACCCCGTCACGCCCATGCCGCTGCCCATGCTCAAGGTCGATGAGCCGACGCTGACGATGAATTTTTGCGTCAACACCAGCCCGCTGGCCGGCCGTGAAGGCAAGTATGTGACCAGCCGCCAGATCTGGGACCGCCTGCAGAAAGAGCTGCAACATAACGTCGCTCTGCGCGTGAAAGAAACCGACGAAGAAGGTATTTTTGAAGTGATGGGTCGCGGCGAGTTGCACCTGACCATCCTGCTGGAAAACATGCGTCGTGAAGGCTACGAGCTGGCGGTGTCCAAGCCACGCGTCGTCTACAAGGATGTGGATGGTGTGCGCCATGAGCCGATCGAGCTCGTCACGGCCGACATTGAAGAGCAGCACCAGGGAGGCGTGATGCAGGCTTTGGGCGAACGCAAAGGCGAGTTGAACAGTATGGACCCGGACGGCCGTGGCCGCGTTCGACTCGAATACCGCATTCCGGCGCGTGGCCTGATTGGCTTCACCAACGAGTTCCTGAACCTGACGCGCGGCTCAGGCCTGATTTCCAACATCTTCGACAGCTACGAGCCGCACAAGGGCGACATCGGCGGCCGCAAAAACGGGGTACTGATTTCGATGGACGCCGGTGAAATCTTCACCTATGCCCTGGGTAAGCTCGACGACCGTGGCCGCATGTTCGTCAAGGCGAATGATCCGGTATATGAAGGCATGATTGTCGGCATCCACAGCCGTGACAACGATCTGGTCGTCAACGCCACGCGCACCAAGCAGCTGACCAACTTCCGCGTTTCGGGCAAGGAAGACGCGATCAAAATCACGCCGCCGATTGATGCGACGCTGGAATACGCGGTTGAGTTTATTGAGGACGACGAACTGGTCGAGATCACGCCGAAGTCGATTCGCCTGCGCAAGCGTCACCTGAGCGAGAGCGAGCGCAAGCGGGCTGGAAGGTAAGTTGCCCCCACGGTCGTTCACTTCGTGTAACTCCCTGCCCCCCGAGGGGGCCGCTGCGCCTGCGG
>JANNKV010000335.1:0-9531 GCA_031396485.1 Polaromonas sp.
GGTGGTAATAGCGCGCAAACTGCTGCGTATTGCCTTTGCCGTGTGGAAGTCTGGCCAACCGTTTGAGGCTGCACGGGTGGGGCAGAAAGCGCCGATGACCGTAAAAATCGGTTGACTTGCAACATAGAACCTCGCTTCAAGCGGGGTCCCGCTCGAACTCGCTTCGAAAGGGTTTGGGGGGACGGGATCGGGATCGGATTCGGGATCAAGTTCCGGTTGTGATTCGCTATTATTTTCATAGCTGCTTGCGCAAGTATTACCTGGGCTAGAGCCTAAAGCAGCTTAAGAAATCGCCGTGCAGCCTGGTTTTGGGGGTCAGATCGCGATTTCGCTGCGCAGCAGTGGCAGGGCGCGCCGAAGGCGTGGCGAATTCGGGCTCTGACCCCCAGAACGCCCAAATCCGAATCCTCTCCCGAATTCAATCCCCACCGCCGTGTGGCAGGGCTGAGCAGCGCAGGATGGGGCGGATAAAAATTTTAGATGTCCGACGGCTGCGCAGCAGACTAGTTTCTAAAATTTCCGCCCCAGCCGAGCAGCGCAAGGAACCCCGTAGGGGCCCTGACTTCGGCTCGCCTTTTTTTGGCTCACCTTATTTTGGCGAAGCAAAAAAAGGTGAGTCGCCCGCCGCGGCGACAGAGCGGCATCGGGACTCATCAAAGAGCTAATTGCCCGAGAGAGAACAAGGCTTCGACACCCTCAGCCCGAACGGGTGTACGGGTGTACGGGTTGGAGGCTTCGATACTCCACCCCGAACGGGGATTAAAAACCTACTCCTCAACCAACACCCGGCAAACACCAAACCACCCCACCCCCGACCGGATACAACCGCCGCCCCACCTCCGCCCCCACCATCCATCCCCCCGTAAATTCCCCAAACGCCGGCAACACGGCCTGGCCCGCCTCCGCGACAAAACACGGCATGCGCAAACTGTCTCGCCCCCGTCCCGACAACCGGCACACCGGATGCACGTGCCCCGCCAGCACAAAGTGCTTCGCATGCAACTGCGGGTGATGACACAGCGCAAACGGCCCTTGAAGATACGGTTCTTCAACAACCCCAATCCGCAATGACGCAGGCGGGTCGCCGGCGCGGCTGTCGTGGTTGCCACGCACCAGCGTCATCGCCACGCTGACATGCTGCTCCCGCCATTGCGCAAGTGCCGCCATCACGCTCGCGGTGCGCGCTGCAGCCGCGTGCAAAAAATCGCCTAAAAAAATGACTTGCTGCGGTGAATGCTTTCCAATCAGCGCACTCAGACGGTCCAGGTTTTCCTGGGTGGTACCGCCCGGCACCGGCTGGCCGAGCGCGCGGTAGCTGGCGGCTTTACCCATGTGCAGATCAGCGATGAAAAGCGTTCGGCCCTGCGGCCACCAGAGGGCGCGTTCGGGCAGCAGGTGCAGCTCAACGCCGGCCCACTGGACCTTGCAGACAGACGCGGCCACGGCGGCTTTGACCGGCGCGGGCAAGGGCGACAAAGGTGGCGATGCAGACGACAAGGGGAGCGACATGACCCATTTCCAGATTTTTAATTGCTACGTTATTCATAGCTGCTTGCGCAGGTATTACCTTGGCTACAGGCCATTTTTATTCGCAGACGATCATAAAAGCGGCAACGGACGCGACGGTTTACGTTCGCGGCGCGGGCGCTTGATGGCAGCGTCGGCGCGGTCAGATGCACCCTCCTGGCCAAACGCCAGCGTGCCCTTCACCTGTGCCGCATCGCCCACCAGCACGCTGCCGCCAGCCGCTTTTTCCAGCTGTTCGACCATGCGCGCAATCCGGTCTGCGACGCTCTCGTTCGAGAGTTTCTCGCGAAAGCGCTCGACCATCAACGGAAAGGAAAACGGCGTCGGCCGCGCCAGCGTTTTGACGACCAGCTGCTGCGTGGCGATACGCGCGAGACTGGCGCGCAGGCGCCCGATTTCCAGCTCCTGCGCCAGCAGTTCCTGCTCGGCCTGCAGCAACAATTGATTGGCAGGGTCGTACTTGCGAAAAACTTCATAGAACAGCGACGACGACGCCTGCAGTTGCTTGCTGCTGCGTTTTTCACCCGGGTAGCCCTGAAAAATCAGGCCCGACACGCGTGCGATTTCGCGAAAGCGCCGCTGCGCCAGTTCGCTGGCATTCAGGCTGGCCAGCACTTCATGCAAGAGGTTGCCCCCACGCTCCCCACTGCGTGTGGTTCGCTGCCCCCCGGGGGGGCCGCTGCGCCTGTGGCCCGGCGAAGCCGGTTCCACGGCCCCGGCTTGGGCCGAAGAAGTCTCCTGCTTGCCGTGGGGTTGAATGCCCGCAGCTAGCACTTCGGGAAGCAGCGCAGGCCAGTCCACCTCGGTAACGCTTAACAACTCGAAGCCGTAGTCATTCACCGCAATCGAAAACGTGCGCGGCGCGTGTTGAGCGACCCGCCAGGCGATCAGGCTGGCCAGCCCAAGATGCACATGGCGGCCGGCAAACGGGTAGAGAAAAAGGTGCGATCCTTCGCGCGTTTTCAAGACTTCGGCCAGAAGGGTCTGCGGCGTCGGCAATGCCGACCACTGTTGCTGAAGTTCCAGCAAGGGCCGCACGCATTGAAGTTCAGGCGTGTCGTAATTTCCCTCACCTGCATGCGCGAGTTGTTGCACCACCGCATCGGCCAGCGTGGTTGACAGCGGCATGCGCCCGCCGTTCCAGCGGGGCACTGCCGGCCGCTTGCCGCTGGCGCGCCGCACCCACGCGGTCATCTCGTGGATCCGCACGAGTTCGAGCAGCCGCCCGCCGAACAGAAAGCAGTCGCCGGGCTTCATGCGCGCGGCGAAACTTTCTTCGACCGTGCCGATTTTTGAGCCACCCATGTACTGCACGGCCATGCTGGCATCACTGACGATGGTGCCGATGTTCATGCGATGGCGGCGCGCCAGCCGCGCATCGGGCACGCGCCAGACGCCGTCATCGTCGGGCACCGCTCGCTGGTAGTCCGGATACGCGGCCAGCGAGGCGCCGCCCTGCCGCACGAAGTTGAGCGCCCATTCCCAGCTGGCGTCGGACATGCCAGCGTACGCGGCCGTGCTGCGCACCTCACGCAGCAGATCGTCGGCTACAAACCCACCACCTAGCGCCACGGTGACCAGGTGCTGCACCAGCACGTCGAGCGGCTGCTGGGGGGAGGTGCGCGCCTCGATATGACCTTCGGCAATCGCCACCCGCGCTGCGGCACCTTCGACCATTTCGAGGCTGTGCGTAGGCACCAGCGTGATGCGAGACGGACGGCCCGGCGCGTGCCCGGATCTTCCGGCGCGTTGAAGCAGACGCGCCACGCCCTTGGGGGAGCCAATCTGCAGCACGCGCTCGACGGGTAAAAAATCAACGCCGAGATCAAGGCTGGACGTACACACCACGGCCTTCAGTTCACCGCTTTTCAAACCCGCCTCGACCCATTCGCGCACCGCGCGGTCGAGCGAACCATGGTGCAGCGCCACCACGCCGGCCCAGTCGGGCCGCGCTGCAATCAGTGCCTGGTACCAAATTTCAGCCTGCGAGCGCGTGTTGGTGAACACCAGCGTGGTGCTGCTTTTGTCGATCTCTTCGATCACCTGCGGCAGCATGGTCAGACCCAGATGACCGCCCCACGGAAAGCGCTCGGCGCGCGGCGGTAACAGCGTGTCGATGATGAGTTTCTTCGGCACCGCACCGCGCACCAGCGTGCCGTTGTTGTGGCCGAGCAGCGTGTGCATCGCTTCGTCGAGATTGCCCAGCGTGGCTGACATGCCCCAAATGGATAGTGCCCCCACGCTTGTCGCTTCGCGTACTGCGCTGCCCCCCGAGGGGGCGCTGCGCCTGCGGCCAGGCAGAGCCGGTTCCGCGGCCCCTGCCGGGTTGATCCGGGCTCCTGCACTCCCGACGCCCTTCCGTTCGGCCTGAGCCGGTCGAAGGTCTCTTGCGGACAAAGCCGGACAAGCGGGCTGGGGGTCGCTTTCATTTCGCCACGCCCGCAGTCTGGCAAGAGCCAGCTGCACCTGCACGCCGCGTTTATTGCCCAGCAACTCATGCCACTCATCGACTACGACCATTTTCACGCTGCCCAGCACCTCGCGCGCATCGGCGCGCGAGAGCATCACCGACAGGCTTTCTGGCGTGGTCACCAGCACCGTGGGCAGGCGTTTGTTTTGCGCGCTGCGCTCGCTGGTGGCCGTGTCGCCGCTGCGCGCGCCGGCAGTCCATGTAAAGCCGGGTGCGACTGGATGGATCACACCGTCGTCATCAATGACCTCGCCCTTCAAATAATCGAGTGGCTGCTGCAAGGCGCGCAACGTGTCGGCCGCCAGCGCGCGCATCGGTGTGATCCACAGCACGGTCAGCGGCGGTGCTGTTTTTTCCCGAGCATCAAGCGCTATGTTTTTAGTAGCTGCTCGCGCACGTTTTACCTGGGCTACAGCCCCAAAAGCCATCAAGGCACCGAGCCAGACGGCATAAGTCTTGCCCGCGCCGGTTGTGGCATGCAGCAGCCCGGATTCTCCCCGGGCAATCGCGCTCCAGACTTCTTTCTGGAATTTGAAAGGCTTCCAGCCGCGTTGGGTGAACCAGTCCTGGAGCTCGCGTTTCATGATGGCAACAAGGCAGAAAGGGTTTGCAGGGTATCGGCCTCGGGCACCGGTTTGTCTTCACGCCAGCGCAGCATGCGCGGAAAGCGCACCGCAATACCGCTCTTGTGGCGCGGGCTGCGGGCAATACCTTCAAAGCCGAGTTCGAACACCAGCGTGGGTTTGACGCTGCGCACCGGCCCGAAAGTCTCTAGCGTGGTTTTGCGAATCACCGCATCGACGCGCCCCATCTCGGCATCTGTCAGGCCCGAATACGCTTTGGCAAACGGCACCAGCTTGCGGTCGGCCTGTTCGGGGGGTCCGTCCCACACCGCGAAGGTGTAGTCGCTGTACAGGCTGGCGCGCCGGCCGTGGCCGCGCTGTGCGTAGATCAACACCGCGTCGACGCTGAGCGGGTCAATTTTCCACTTCCACCACACACCGACATCCTTGGTGCGGCCGACGCCGTACTGCGCGGTTTTCGACTTCAACATCATGCCCTCGACGCCCATGCTGCGGGCGGCTTCCCGCTGGCGCGACAGGTCTGCCCAGGTGCCGCCCTGCAGCACGGGGCTGGGCAACAGCTGCGGATGCGGCAGTTGTGCAACCAACTCATCCAGCAGCGCACGGCGTTCGGCCTGCGGCATTGGACGCAGATCGTTTCCTTCGAACTCAAGCAGGTCATACGCCAGCAGCACCACCGGCACATCGCGGAGCACCTTGGCGCCGACGGTTTTGCGGCCGATGCGTTTTTGCAGATCGGCGAATGATTGGACCTTGCCAGCATCCCCGATCACCCCGGCGTCCTTGCGCCACACCACGATCTCGCCGTCAATCACCGTGCCGTCGGGCAGCGCTTCGCCCATCGCCTGCAGCTCGGGAAAACGGTCGGTGACGAGCTCCTCACCGCGCGACCAGAGCCAGACCTGGCCGGCACGCCGCACGAGCTGCGCGCGAATGCCGTCCCACTTCCACTCGACGAGCCAGTTCTGCGGTGCGCCGAGCGCCGCATCGAACTGATCCAGCGGCAGGTTGAATGGATGCGCCAGAAAAAACGGATACGGCTGGCCGCTGGTTTTCTGGTTCAGCTCGCCGCTGTTTTCTGGGGCAATGAGCTTCTGGTAGTCAGCCGCCGCAGGCTGGCCACTGATATGCAAATAGCCCATCAGGCGCTGCGCGACGCGCTTGGAATCAATACCGCCGACGGCCGCCAAGGCCTGCGTGACCTGCAGGCGCGAGACCCCGACGCGAAAGCTGCCGGTCATGAGCTTGAAGTACACCAGGCGCTCATCCGCGGCGAGCTGAACCCACTGCGCGCGCAGGGTGTCGGCCAGCGACTCAGGAGAGACTTTGCGCAGCGGCAGCAAGCGCTGCTCGATCCACACTGCCAAGCCCAGGTCATGCGAGTCGGTCGGTGGCGGCAACAGCAGTGAAATGGTTTCGGCCAGGTCGCCGACAGCGTCGTAGCTTTCGTCGAACAACCATTCGGGCAGGCCAGCCGCGTCGCGTGCCAGCGCGCGCAGCACCTTGGTCGGGACGAGTTGGCGCGGCTTGCCACCGGCCAGAAAATACACGGCCCATGCTGCATCAGGCGGCGCGGCAGCGAGCAGATAGCGCTGCAGAGCCGCCTGCTTGGCCAGGCTTGACGTGGTGGCGTCGAGTTCGCGGTACAGCGCGGCGAAGGCCTTCATGGTGCCTGCGTCAAGAGCGCTGGTGGCAGCACTTCAGCCTCGACCGACTGCCGGGGAGGGTCACGGGCTTCTGAGGAAGACACAGCACCTTCCGGCTTGTCTGCTACATCCTCGTCGCCATATTCGGTTTTGAAACCCTGCGCTTCCAGTCCGTTCTCGGTCAGCCAGCGCACCATGATGGCCACGCTTCCGTGCGTCACAAACACGCGCTCGGCGCCTGTGCCCTTGATGGCTTGTTGCAGGCCGGGCCAATCGGCGTGATCCGACATCACAAAGCCGCGATCGACACCGCGCCGCCTGCGCGTACCGCGCAGCTGCATCCAGCCGCTGGCAAACGCATCCGAATAGTTGCCGAAGCGCTTCATCCACGGTGTGCCCTGGGCCGACGGCGGAGCCAGCACCAGCGCGCGCTTAAGCATCTGCGGATTGACGCCTTCGTCGCTCACGCGCAGCGTAGGCGGCAGGTTGACGCCCGCAGCGCGGTACACGGCGTTCAGCGGCTCGACCGCACCATGCACGACGATCGGACCGATCGACGGATCCACGCCGTGCAGGATGCGTTGCGCTTTGCCGAAGGCGTAGCAAAAGAGCACTGACGCGCGGCCAGCCTCCGCATTGCGGCGCCACCAGTCGTTGATTTCCAGCGAGAGCGCCGCCTGCGTCGGCCAGCAGTAGACCGGCAGGCCGAAGGTGGATTCGGTGATGAAGGTGTCGCAGGCCACCGGCTCGAACGGCGCGCAGGTACCGTCTACATCGGTTTTGTAGTCGCCGGAAGCCACCCACACGCGGCCGCCGTGTTCGAGTCGCACCTGCGCGGAACCCAACACATGACCGGCAGGATGCAGAGAGATTTTCACACCCTTGTGCTCGATGGCTTCGCCATACGGCAGCGTCTGCAGCGTGATTTCGCCCAGGCGCGTACGCAAAGTGCCTTCGCTGTGGGCGTGGGCCAGGTAATGCGCGTGGCCTGTGCGTGCATGGTCAGAATGCGCGTGCGTGATGACGGCGCGGTCTACCGGCTTCCACGGGTCGATGTAGAAATCTCCGGCAGTGCAGTACAGGCCTTCCGGCCGCGCGACGATCAGGTCCATGCGTCAGCAGGCCCGGTTGTGCCGGATATGGCAAGTTGGACAACACAGACGCTGAAACTCACAGACATCCAGCAATGCTAGCGCGAGTAGCCCGGCAGCGCTGCGCGCCTGAACGGGTGAGTGGCGTCAGCAGGGGCTTACAGGGACGACCAGAAAAACAGGCAAGAAAAAGCCCCAGTCTTTCGATCGGGGCCTGATGCGGAGGCACAAGGCGCACCGCGATGTCGGCCGAAGCCGTTGGTTGTTGCTCTTGTAACTGCCTTGGTGGTCGCTTTTGCTACTTCTTCTGCCGATACTTGCGCAGCGCGGCGATCTGGGCAGCCATCACGGCCAGCTCGGATTGCGCCATGGCAATGTCGATGTCATTCTTGGCGTTCTTGAGCGCTTCTTCGGCAGCGGCCTTGGCTTCGGTCGCCTTGGCTTCATCGAGGTCCTTGCCGCGAATGGCGGTGTCGCTCAGCACGGTCACGCAGTGAGGCTGCACTTCCAGCAGACCGCCGGCGACAAAGACAAACTCTTCGGTGCCATCGGCTTTTTCAATGCGCACCGCGCCCGGCTTAATGCGGGTGATCAGCGGGGTGTGGCGCGGGTAGATGCCCAGCTCGCCGGCTTCGCCGGGCAGGGCAACGAATTTGGCCTCGCCCGAAAAGATGGACTCTTCGGCGCTGACAACATCGACATGGATGGTGTGCGTGGCGTCCATGGCTTAGACCTTCTTGGCTTTCTCGAAAGCCTCGTCGATGGTACCGACCATGTAGAAAGCCTGTTCAGGCAGATGGTCGCACTCACCGGCGACGATCATCTTGAAGCCGCGAATCGTCTCGGCCAGGCTGACGTATTTACCGGGCGAGCCAGTGAACACTTCAGCGACGTGGAAGGGCTGCGACAGGAAACGCTGGATTTTCCGGGCACGGGCCACGGCAAGTTTGTCTTCCGGTGCCAGCTCGTCCATGCCCAGAATCGCAATGATGTCGCGCAACTCTTTGTAGCGCTGCAACGTACACTGCACGGCGCGGGCCGTGTTGTAGTGGTCTTCGCCGACGACGGCTGGTGACAGCTGGCGGCTGGTCGAGTCCAGCGGGTCCACCGCAGGGTAGATGCCCAGCGACGCGATGTCACGGCTCAGCACCACGGTTGAATCCAGGTGGGCGAAGGTGGTGGCAGGTGACGGGTCGGTCAAGTCATCGGCTGGCACGTAGACGGCCTGAATCGACGTGATGGAACCGACTTTGGTCGAGGTAATACGCTCTTGCAAACGGCCCATTTCTTCGGCCAGCGTCGGCTGGTAACCCACGGCGGATGGCATGCGGCCCAGCAGCGCGGACACTTCGGTGCCGGCCAGCGTGTAGCGGTAGATGTTGTCGACGAAAAACAGCACGTCGCGGCCTTCGTCACGGAAGGACTCGGCAATCGTCAGGCCGGTCAGCGCCACACGCAGACGGTTGCCTGGGGGCTCGTTCATTTGGCCGTAGACCATCGCGACTTTCGACTCTTCGAGCTTCTCGAGGTTCACGACGCCAGAGTCGGCCATCTCGTGATAGAAGTCGTTGCCCTCACGGGTACGCTCACCCACGCCAGCAAACACGGACAGGCCCGAGTGCGCCTTGGCGATGTTGTTGATCAGCTCCATCATGTTGACGGTCTTGCCGACGCCGGCGCCGCCGAACAGACCGACCTTGCCGCCTTTGGCAAACGGGCACACCAGGTCAATCACCTTGATGCCGGTTTCCAGCAACTCTTGCGAAGGGCTCAGTTCGTCGTAAGCCGGTGCCTTGCGGTGAATCGGAGCAGTCAGGGTCTGGTCGACCGGGCCACGCTCGTCGATCGGCGCGCCCAGCACGTCCATGATGCGGCCCAGGGTGGCCTTGCCGACCGGCACCGTGATGTTGGCGCCGGTGTTGTAGACGATGTTGCCGCGGCGCATGCCGTCAGATGTGCCCAGCGCGATGGTACGCACCACACCGTCGCCGAGCTGCTGCTGAACTTCCAGGGTCAGCGCGGAGCCTTCCATTTTCAGCGCGTCGTAAATTTTGGGCATCTGGTCACGTGCAAATTCGACGTCGACCACCGCACCAATACACTGAACAATCTTGCCTTGAGCTTGAGCCATGATGAGATCCTTGGGTTCTTTAATCTTTTAAATCGGGTGGCGCGGACTAAACCGCTGCGGCACCGCTGACGATTTCCGAAAG
>JANNKV010000183.1:0-23108 GCA_031396485.1 Polaromonas sp.
TAGCGAACATCATGTGCAAAAAGTTGCCTGCATAGCTCAAACTGTTTTTGGGGTACATGTAGGGCTGGCCTTGCGTGTACTTGTAAGCCATCGCCACCAACGTGGGCATTTTGGCAATCAGGCGGATGGCCGAAATGTCTCGGTGCTGCGGGTTGGTGATGTCGGTGCTGTCATGGTAGAAAGCCGACAGGGCGCCGACCAGGCCGGTCATGATGGCCATCGGGTGCGCGTCACGGCGAAAACCGCGCAAGAAAAACTGCATTTGTTCGTTGACCATGGTGTGGTTGGTCACGCGGCTGACGAAGTCTTTTTTCTGGTCACCGTTCGGCAATTCAGCGTAAAGCAACAAGTGGCAGGTTTCCAGGTAATCGCAGTTGGTGGCGAGCTGCTCGATGGGGTAGCCGCGGTACAGCAGCTCGCCCTTGTCGCCATCGATGTAGGTAATGGCCGACTGGCACGCCGCCGTGGACATGAAGCCCGGGTCATAGGTGAACATGCCGGTCTGCGCGTACAGCTTGCGAATGTCAATCACGTTTGGGCCGACGCTGCCTTCATACACAGGTAAATCTACGCTGGGGCTTCCATTGCTGAAAGACAGGGTGGCTTTGTTGTCGGCGAGCTTCATGATTGGCTTCTTTCTGGTCGGATCAGGGGGTGGCGGTAATAAATTCGGAGGGAGCGGGGCGAAGCAGCGCCAAAAGGTCAATGGCTTCAGCTGTCGATGCAAAATTGCGCGCCGACTCATCAGACAGGGCCTCGCGTTCCTTGCGTTTTAGCAGCAGATCCAGCAAGTCGTTGTCAGACAATTCCATTAAATCATTCATGCCTTTGGCCTGACTGACAGTGAGCGTGGTTTCATACCGCGCAAAGAACTTTTCGATCAGCAGGTCATTTTCAAGCAGGCCGCGCCGGCAGCGCCATTTGAGCTTGCTCAGTGCGCGTTCGTCGAGCAAAGATTCGGTGGCATGCATTTTTTGCTGGCGAAGCTATCTAGACGGCTCTTAAAACCATCATTTCCTTGATTTTTCCGATAGCCTTGGTCGGGTTCAAACCCTTGGGGCACACATCAACGCAATTCATGATGGTGTGGCAGCGGAACAGGCGGTACGGGTCTTCAAGGTTGTCCAGGCGTTCGGCCGTGGCTTCGTCCCGGCTGTCGGCAATAAAGCGGTAGGCCTGCAGCAAACCGGCCGGGCCGACGAATTTGTCCGGGTTCCACCAGAAGCTCGGGCAGGCCGTCGAGCAGCTCGCACACAGGATGCATTCGTACAAACCGTTCAGCTCGTCGCGCTCTTCCGGGCTTTGCAGACGCTCTTTTTCTGGCGGCACGTTGTCGTTGATCAGATACGGCTTGATCGAGTTGTACTGCTTGAAAAACTGCGTCATGTCGACGATCAGGTCGCGCACCACCGGCAGGCCGGGCAGTGGTTTGAGCGTGATGGTGCCGGGCAGGGTACGCATGTTGGTCAGGCACGCCAAGCCGTTTTTGCCGTTGATGTTCATCGCGTCCGAGCCGCAAACACCTTCGCGGCACGAGCGGCGAAAGCTGATGCTCGGGTCTTGCGCCTTGAGTTTCATCAGCGCGTCCAGCAGCATGCGCTCGCTGCCGTCGAGCTCGACCTCGATGGTCTGCATGTACGGCTTGGCGTCGGCGTCAGGGTCGTAGCGGTAGATATTGAAAGTGCGTTTGGACATGTTTATCTCTTGATATTGGGTCGGTTTGACTGACGGCAATGAATTTAGAAACTGCGCACTTTGAGGGGCAGCGATTCCACGCTGAGCGGAATCATCTGCACCGGTTTGTAGCTCAAGGAGTTGGTCTGGCTGTGCCAGAGCGTGTGTTTGTGCCAGTCGGTGTCGTTGCGGCCGTTCGGATGCGCTGCAGTGTCGCCGTAGTCATTGACCGAATGCGCGCCACGGCTTTCATGGCGGGCGGCGGCTGAGACGATAGTGGCTTCAGCCGCCTCAATCAGGTTTTCAACTTCCAGTGCCTCGATGCGCGCGGTGTTGAAGATTTTTGATTTGTCTTTCAAGCCGATGTTTTTCACGCGCTCACGGAGCGCGGCGACCTTGCCGACGCCTTCGTCCATGCTGGCCTGGGTGCGGAACACGCCGGCGTGCAGTTGCATCGTGCTGCGAATGTCGTTCGCCACGTCTTGCGCGTATTCGCCGTCCGTCGCGTTGTCCAGGCGCGCAATGCGGGCCAGCGTAGCGTCTGCTGCGTCCGCTGGCAATCCCTTGTGCGACGTGGTCTTGTTGAATTCGACAATGTGGTTGCCGGCAGCGCGGCCGAACACCAGCAAATCGAGCAGCGAATTGGTGCCCAGGCGGTTGGCGCCGTGCACGCTGACGCAGGAGAATTCGCCCACCGCGTACAAGCCGTTGACGACCACGCTCTTGTTGTTCGCGTCTTGCGTCACGACCTGGCCGTGGATGTTGGTCGGGATGCCGCCCATCTGGTAGTGAATGGTGGGCACGACCGGAATCGGCTCGCGCGTGATGTCGACGTTGGCGAAGTTGTGGCCAATCTCGAACACCGACGGCAGACGCTTCATGATGGTCTCGGCGCCCAGGTGGGTCATGTCGAGGTTGATGTAGTCCTTGTTCGGACCGCAACCCCGGCCTTCCTTGATTTCCTGGTCCATGCAGCGCGACACGTAGTCGCGTGGGGCCAGGTCTTTGTAGGCTGGCGCATAGCGCTCCATGAAGCGTTCGCCATCGCTGTTGCGCAAGATCGCGCCTTCGCCGCGGCAGCCTTCGGTCAGCAACACGCCCGCGCCGGCCACGCCGGTTGGGTGAAACTGCCAGAACTCCATGTCTTCGAGCGGGATGCCGGCGCGCGCCGCCATGCCCAGGCCGTCCCCGGTGTTGATGAATGCGTTGGTAGATGCCGCAAAAATGCGGCCGGCGCCACCGGTGGCCAGCAGCGTGGTCTTGGCTTCGAAAATATGCACGTCGCCGGTTTCCATCTCGATGGCGGTCACGCCGACCACGTCGCCGTCGGCATCGCGGATCAGGTCCATCGCCAGCCATTCGACGAAGAAGCTGGTTTTTTCTTTCACGTTTTGCTGGTACAGCGTGTGCAGCATCGCGTGGCCCGTGCGGTCGGCGGCGGCGCAGGCGCGCTCGACGGCTTTTTCACCGTAGTTGGCGGTGTGGCCGCCGAAGGGGCGCTGGTAAATCGTGCCGTCGGGATTGCGGTCGAACGGCATGCCCATGTGTTCCAGGTCATACACGACCTTCGGTGCTTCGCGGCACATGAATTCGATCGCGTCCTGGTCGCCCAGATAGTCCGAGCCCTTGACGGTGTCGAAGAAATGGTAGTGCCAGTTGTCTTCGTTCATGTTGCCCAGCGATGCGCCGATGCCGCCCTGGGCTGCCACGGTGTGCGAGCGGGTCGGGAAGACTTTGGTGAGCACCGCGACGTTCAGGCCGGCGCGCGCCAGTTGCAGCGAAGCGCGCATGCCGGAGCCGCCGGCGCCGACGATCACGACGTCGAATTTACGGGTGGGAAGTTTGGAAGTCACTGTCATGTTGGTACTAACTCTGAAAATCGTTGCAGCGGGATGGCAAATGAGCTGATCAGTCGGCAATACGGGATATTTTGGGTCAGACGCGCCACAGCACCTGGATGCCCCAGCCCGCGCAGGCGGTCAGCCAGACCAGGGTGAACACCTGCAGGCCCAGGCGCAAGCCGACGGATTTGATGTAGTCCATCCAGATGTCGCGCATGCCGACCCAGACGTGGTACAGCATGGCAATGATGACGGTGAATGTCAGCACTTTCATCCACTGCGACGAGAAGATACCGGCCCACTTGTCGTAGCCGATGGGTCCCTTGCTAAAAAGCACCTGTGCCAGCACCAGCAGCGTGAAAAGCGCCATCAGCGCTGCGGTGACGCGCTGCGCCAGCCAGTCGCGCAAGCCATAGTGCGCACCGACCACAATGCGTTTCGTTCCGTAATTGACAGCCATTTGTTTTTCTCGTTCTATGGTTTTGGGTTAATAAACACCGAACAGCTTGGCGCCCAGCACCACCGTCAGAAATACGCTGAGGGCCAGCGTGACCACGGCAGAAATTTTTCCGAATTCCTTCGTCACGGCCGAATGATGGGTGTCTGACCACAAGTGGCGCAGACCGGCGATGGAGTGGTGCAGATAGGCCCAGATCAGGGCCAGTGCCACCAGCTTCCAGATCAGGCCGGGCAAGCCGAGCATGCCGACGTTGAAGGCAGCCTTGAACTTCGCAAACGAAATCTCCGACGAAATCGACGTATCGAACATCCAGATGATGAAAGGCATCAGCAAGAACATCAGCGCCCCGCTGACGCGGTGAAGAATCGACACGATGCCCGCCGCCGGCAGCCGGTAGGTGCGCAGGTCGGTGAAGGCGTTGATATTGCGGAACTCGGGCCGCTTTTTGGCTAGGGGGGTGGCTAGTTCGGACATGCTGGGTTCCTGTGTTTTTCTATTCTGTCTGGCCGTAACCGCGTGGTAACTTCCAAATTCTGGTAAACCCTCGAATTCTATTGCAATGCAGCATTGATCCTCGGGCCGCCTGAAGATGGGTTGAAGTTTTTGTCGGATTAAACCTGCCTGGCATGTGTTTTAACTATTGAGAAGTCGTCTGGATGTGTTTTACAGGGTGAAGCTGGCTCCACCATTACAAGGTGTCCAGTGCCCCCAGCATTTCGCTGGCGCGCGTGCGTACTTCGCTTCGCAGCTCGGGCGTCATGCGCTGCAGGTTCTTCACCATCAGCGCGGTTCGCGGGTTGTCGGCAAAGGCGGCTTCGTGCTGGTCCAGAAAATTCCAGTACAGCGTTGTCATCGGGCAGGCTTTGGCGCCCACCCGGGTTTCTGGTTCGTAGTGGCAGCCGGTGCAGTAGTTACTCATGCGTTTGACGTAGGCGCCGCTGGCCACGTAAGGCTTGGACGTGAATCTGCCACCATTGGCGAAAAGCGCCATGCCGGCGGTGTTGGGCAGCTCGACCCATTCCACAGCGTCAACATAAACCGCGAGATACCAGTCGCAAACCGCTTGCGGCTTGATCTGCGCGGTGACACCGAACATGCCTGTCACCATCAGGCGCTGGATGTGGTGCGAATAACCGTTGGCCAGCGTCTGCGTGATGCATTGGCGCATGCAGTTCATCTTCGTCTCGCCCGTCCAGTACCAGGCAGGCAGGGCGTTTTCATGCCCAAAGTGATTCGCGGTTTTCAGCGCTGGCATGTCGAGAAAATACACCCCGCGCATGAATTCGCGCCAGCCGAGGATCTGGCGGATAAAACCTTCCACGCTGGGTAAATCGAGGTCGTGCTTTTTGTAGGCCTGCTCGGCCGCCAGCACCACTTCCAGCGGATGGAGCAGTTTCAGGTTGAGCGAGCTTGACAGCAGCGCGTGCCAGCCGAAATCCAGGCCAGTCCACATCGCGTCCTGGTGCGCGCCGAAGTGCGGCAGTCGGTTGTCGATGAAGTCGTTCAGCGCAACCAGCGCCTGTTCGCGCGTCACCGGCCAGTTGAAATGGCTCAGGTCGCCCGGGTGGTCTGCAAACTTGTTATTGACCAGCGCGATGACAGCTGTCGTGATGTTGTCGGGCTTGAACTGCAAACTCGGTGGCACGTCTTTGGGTCCGGCCTTGCCGAAGCCCTTGCGGTTCTCGGCATCAAAGTTCCACTGGCCGCCGACGGGTTGGTCACCGTTTTTGCCTTCCATCAGCACCTTGTATTGCTTGCGCATGGTGCGATAAAAAAACTCCATGCGCAGGCTGGCCGATTTTCCGGCCCAGTTTCTGAATTGCGGCAGGCTGCAGAGAAAATGCTTGTCTTCAAGCCAGTTTATAGAAGGTTTCAGGCCGCTAGCCCAGGTATTACCTGCGCGAGCAGCTATTGATTTCATAGCGTCATCGAGCTGGGCACGAACCCGCAAATCACCCGGCTCGACGCCGATAACTTGCTGCGGCTGGTGCTGCTCCAAGGCCGCACGCAGTCCATCAGTCAGGGTTTTGTCGCCGTGCGTGTCGAGCGCGCGGTAGTCGACGCGCCAGCCGCGCTGTTCCAGCGCCTTCGCAAAGTGCCGCATGGCCGACAAAAACAGCGTCGTTCGTACCTTGTGCGACCAGACGTGGGTGGATTCTTCAACCGATTCCACCATCAGCACCACGTCTTGCTTGGGATCAAAGCCTTCAAATGCCGACGAAGCTTCGTCAAGCTGGTCACCCAGAATCAAAATGAGGTGACGACACGGTATTGTTTGCATACGACGATTATGTTGAATGACTGAGCGGTCTGCACCGCTTTGCGTCTTTTCCACCCGCGTGCCGTGGACTTACTGTTTTTTACCTGCGTCGGTTGTTTTGATTGCGCCCGATGCGGCCTGCTTGTTGGCGCGGCAGGCATCGGAGCAGTATTTGACCTCGTCCCAGTTCTTGGCCCAGCTTTTGCGCCATGTCATTTCCCGCCTGCAAACGACGCAGATTTTGCTGGGAAGCGATGCCTTGTTACCTTTGAAGCCCTTGAAACCCATGGGTCAAACGCCTCGGCTAGCCGAGGGTGTTGTGGTAGTGGTGCGTGTCGGTGCGGTAGTAGCCGCGCCGCAGTTCCATCGGCACGTCCTTGTAAGTGTAGGCAATGCGCTCAACGCTCAGCAGCGGCGTTCCTTGCTCCACCTTCAATAGCTGCTCAAGGCCGCCGGTCGCGGGCAAGGCGCGGATTTTCTCATCCGCGCGGACCATGCGCACATTGAATTCGGTCTCGAACAGCGCATACATCGGCCCGTGGTAATCCGACAGGCGCTCGGCCGTCAGGCCCTTGAACGGCGTGGCTGGCAGCCACAGGTCTTCGACGATGGTTGGCACGCCGGCGTAGCTCAGCACGCGCCGCGCCTGCAACACCGCATCACCGGTGCGCAGCGCCAGCGCGCGTGCGATGTCGGCGGTGGCGCGGGTGCGGCGGCAGTCGATGATGTCGCGCTGCGCCGGGCCTTCGCTACCGGGCGCACCCAGGTCCGGGACGAGTTTGAGAAAGCGGAACTGCACATGCTGCTCGGCATGCGTGGCCACAAACGTGCCGCGGCCCTGGCGGCGCACCACCAGGTTGTCGGCCGCTATCTCATCGATGGCTTTTCGCACCGTGCCCTGGCTGACGCGGTAGCGCGCGGCCAGTTCAATCTCGGAGGGAATCGCCTCGCCGGGCTTCCACTCGCCAGACTGCAGGCTTTGCAGAATCAGGCCCTTGATCTGCCGGTAAAGCGGACTGAACGAAGGTGTCGCGCCTGATACGCCATCACCCACCACAGCAGGGTTGGCTGGCGAAGGGTTGGGAGCGACGGAAATGGCTGACATGTGATCAGGGGGTAAGTGTTATCAATCTTATCTTATATAAGACATAAGACAAATTGACCTGAGGGTTTATTCGGGGATAAACTCTAGGGCTTCCTTGTGACCGTTTTCGGCTCTTTTCGGCTCTTCCCCCAGGCCTGGTGTGGCTGGAAACTGCCTGATTTAATTTTCATTTTTTGGAGTTCTTCCCATGAGCAAAACCCCCGTTCGCGTTGCTGTCACCGGCGCCGCCGGCCAGATCGGCTACGCCCTGCTGTTTCGCATCGCGTCTGGTGAAATGCTGGGCAAAGACCAGCCTGTGATTCTGCAACTGCTTGAAGTGCCGGTCGAAGGCCCGCAAAAAGCGCTGAAAGGCGTGATGATGGAACTCGACGACTGCGCGTTCCCGTTGCTGGTCGGCATGGAAGCGCACAGCGACCCGATGACCGCGTTCAAGGATGCTGACTACGCGCTGCTCGTGGGCTCGCGTCCGCGCGGCCCGGGCATGGAACGTGCCGAACTGCTGGCCGTCAACGGCGCGATTTTTACTGCGCAGGGCAAGGCACTCAATGCGGTTGCCAGCCGCAACGTCAAGGTGCTGGTCGTCGGCAACCCCGCCAACACCAACGCCTACATCGCGATGAAAAGCGCGCCGGATCTGCCGGCCAAAAACTTCACCGCCATGCTGCGCCTGGACCACAACCGCGCAGCCAGCCAGATCGCCGCCAAAACCGGCAAGGCCGTGGCCGACATTGAAAAACTCACCGTCTGGGGCAACCATTCGCCGACGATGTACGCCGACTACCGCTTCGCCACCATCAAGGGCGAAAGCGTCGCCAAGATGATCAACGACCAGGAATGGAACGCCAACGTCTTCCTGCCCACCGTCGGCAAGCGCGGCGCCGCCATCATCGAGGCGCGCGGCCTGTCATCGGCTGCATCGGCTGCCAACGCCGCCATCGACCACATGCGCGACTGGGCGCTCGGCACCAACGGCAAGTGGGTCACCATGGGCATCCCGTCGGGTGGCCAGTACGGCATTCCGAAAGACATGATGTTCGGCTTCCCCGTCACCTGCGCAGGCGGCGAATACAAGCTGGTAGAAGGCCTGGAGATAGACGCGTTCAGCCAGGAGCGGATCAACAAGACGCTGGAGGAGTTGCAGGGCGAGCAAGCCGGTGTTGCACACCTCCTTTAATGGCCTACTGCGCAACTCGGGGGCGTCGTTACGGGGCCCGTCAGGCAATCCTCACGCACGTTAAGTGCGCTCCGGTTGCCTGCCACCCGCGCCTAGCCCGCGAGCCGCTCGCTACTGCTTTGAGAGCGGAAGGGAAACCGTGACGCATCCAAGAGAAGTTCTTCTGGGCGCCCAGGCTTCAACGGCCATGCTGCCCGTCTGTGACCACTACAGCGGCGTCGAAGCCCGCATGCGCAAAAGCCTGCACCTGCAGGCCGAGATGATCGAAGAGTTCGGCGCCTGCGTGTTTGACGTCACGCTGGACTGCGAAGACGGCGCGCCCGTGGGCGGTGAGGGCGACCATGCCGCCATGGTCGTTGCGCTGGTCGCGCTGGCGGCCGACCGGGCGCGGGTGGCGGTGCGTGTTCACGCCGTCGATCACCCGGCGTTCGATGCTGATATTGCCACCATAGCCGGCCGGGTTGGCCACCGGCTCAGCCACATCATGGTGCCGAAGGTCGAGTCGGTGGCGGATGTCGAGCGGGCTGTGAATGCGCTGGCCGCCGTGTCGCAGCATGACGTGCCCTTGCATGTGCTGATCGAGTCGCCGGCCGCGCTTTACCGGGCCTTTGATATTGCAGCGCACCCGCGGGTTCAGTCCATCAGTTTCGGCTTGATGGATTTCGTGTCCAGCCACGGTGGCGCGATCCCTGCGCATGGCATGAGCGGCGCCGGCCAGTTCACGCACCCGCTGGTGGTGCGGGCCAAGCTCGAAGTTGCGGCGGCCTGCCACGCGCACGGCAAGACGCCTTCGCATTGCGTGATCACTGAATTCAACGACGCCGCAGCGATGAAGGCTTCGGCTGGCAAAGCCGCCCGCGAATTCGGCTACACCCGCATGTGGAGCATTCACCCCAGCCAGATTCGCCCGATTCTGGAAGCCTTCGCGCCGGCAACGGATGAAATCGAGAACGCTACAAAAATAATAGCTGCTGGCGCAGGAGTTGCCTGGGCTCCCATTAGTTTTGAAGGTCAATTGCACGACCGCGCGAGCTACCGTTACTTCTGGCAGTTGCTGGAGCGCGCCCACCAGACTGGCCGTGTGCTTCCCCATGAAGCGCGCAGCTGGTTTACCTCTGCCGATTTTGAGGCTGCGAGCTATCGCGAAGCCGGGCTTCTAGTCACTTAGTCCGATCAGTTAATCAGATCAGTTCATCCGATCAGTTAATCAGGTCATCCATCAGGAACTCTCATGAAAACCATTCACACCACCCTTTCCCTGAGCTTCGCCGCAGCACTTTGCCTGGCCGTGGCGGTTCCTGCAGCAGCGCAGACCGCAGCGCCGGCAGACAAGCCCAAAGCAGCGGTCAAAAAGGCGCCCGCGAAAAAGCCGGTGCCCGCGTCAAGCCGTACCAACCTGAAAAGCGCCGCAAAAAATGTCGCCGCCGGCATTGAAGCGGCCGAAGAAGCCATGACCCCGGCCGAGCTGGCCATTGCCGAACGCGTGCACGTCGGCAGTCTGCCCTGCGAGCTGGGTGCCTCGGTATCGCTAAGCCCTGACAGCAAAGCGCCTGGCTACTTCGATGTGCAGGGCAAGAATTTCAAATACCGCATGTTCCCGGTCGCCACCACCACCGGCGCGATTCGCCTGGAAGACCGCAAGGCCGGCGCCGTGTGGCTGCAGCTCGCCAACAAGTCGATGCTGATGAACCAGAAGCTCGGCGTGCGCCTGGCCGACGAATGTATGAGCCCGGCGCAAGTCGCCATTGCCGAGAACATGAAGACCAACCCGCCGGCCAGCGTGCTGGACGCGCCCAAGCCGGCCGAGACACCGGCACCCGCTGCCAAGTAAAAAATTTCATCGAGCCCGCGTTTCCAGCGCTTTCTTTTTTTGATTCCAGGAGAGAACCCATGTCGTCCGCTTTTTTGCAAACCTACCGTAACCATGTGGCCGAGCGGGCGGCCGTGGGCATTCCGCCGCTGCCTTTGAGCGCGGCGCAAACCGGCGAAGTCATCGAGCTGCTGAAAGCGCCGCCCGCCGGCGAAGAAACCTTTTTGCTAGACCTGATCACCCATCGCGTGCCGGCCGGCGTTGACGATGCGGCCAAGGTCAAGGCCAGTTACCTGGCGGCTGTGGCGCACGGCACCGAAAAGTGCTCGCTCATTTCACGCGAAAAAGCCACGCAGTTGCTGGGCACCATGCTGGGCGGCTACAACATCAGCCCGATGATTGCGCTGCTCGATGACGCAGAGGACAGTGTCGCGACGCAAGCCGCCGCCGGCCTGAAAAGCACGCTGTTGATGTTCGACCAGTTCCATGACGTGCAGGAAAAAGCTGGCAAAGGCAACAAATACGCCAAGGCCGTGCTGCAAAGCTGGGCCGATGCCGAGTGGTTCACCAGCCGCCCGGAAGTGCCCGAGTCGATCATGCTCACAGTCTTCAAGGTCGCCGGTGAGATCAATACCGACGATCTGTCTCCCGCGCCTGATGCGTGGAGCCGCCCTGACATTCCGCTGCACGCGATTGCCATGCACAAGAACGCGCGCCCCGGTGTCACACCGGAAGAAGACGGCAAGCGCGGCCCGGTCAAGTTCATCGAAGAGCTGAAAGCCAAGGGCCACCTGGTCGCGTATGTGGGCGACGTGGTCGGCACCGGTTCATCGCGCAAGTCGGCCACCAATTCCGTGCTGTGGTGGACGGGGCAAGACATTCCATTCGTGCCGAACAAGCGCTTCGGCGGTGTCTGCCTGGGCGGCAAGATCGCGCCGATTTTCTACAACACCATGGAAGATTCCGGCGCGCTGCCGATCGAACTCGACGTGAGCCAGATGGCCATGGGCGACGTGATCGAGCTGCGCCCCTACGACGGCAAGGCACTGAAAGATGGCAAGGTCATTGCTGAGTTCAAATTAAAAAGCGATGTGCTGTTCGATGAAGTGCGCGCCGGTGGCCGCATTCCGCTGATCGTCGGCCGTGGCCTCACCACCAAGGCGCGCTTCGCGCTGGGTCTGCCTGCGTCCACGCAGTTCCGCCTGCCGCAAAACCCGGCCGACAGTGGTCGCGGCTTCACGCTGGCGCAAAAAATGGTCGGCCGTGCGGTCGGCTTGCCCGAAGGCCAGGGCGTCCGCCCAGGCACGTATTGCGAGCCGAAGATGACGTCGGTCGGCAGCCAGGACACCACCGGCCCGATGACGCGCGACGAGCTGAAAGACCTCGCCTGCCTGGGTTTCAGCTCCGACCTGGTGATGCAGTCGTTCTGCCACACCGCCGCCTACCCGAAGCCGGTCGATGTGAAGATGCACCACGAATTGCCTGACTTCATCAGCACGCGTGGCGGTATCTCGCTGCGCCCGGGTGACGGCATCATCCACAGCTGGCTCAACCGCATGCTGCTGCCCGATACCGTCGGCACCGGCGGCGACAGCCACACGCGTTTCCCGATCGGCATCAGCTTCCCCGCAGGCTCTGGACTGGTGGCGTTCGGCGCCGCAACTGGCGTCATGCCGCTCGACATGCCTGAGTCGGTACTGGTTCGCTTCAAGGGCGAGATGCAAAACGGCATCACGCTACGCGATCTGGTCAATGCGATTCCGCTCTACGCCATCAAGGCCGGGCTGCTGACCGTGGCCAAGCAGGGCAAGAAAAATATTTTCTCGGGCCGCATTTTAGAGATCGAAGGACTGCCTGATCTGAAGGTCGAGCAGGCTTTCGAGCTGAGCGACGCCTCGGCCGAGCGCAGCGCCGGTGGCTGCACCGTGCACCTCAACAAAGAACCGATCATCGAATACATCACCAGCAACATCACGATGCTGAAATGGATGATCGCGACGGGCTACTCCGACGTGCGCACCATTAACCGCCGCATCGCCGCGATGGAAGCGTGGCTGGCTGATCCGCAACTGCTGAAAGGCGATGCCGATGCCGAATACGCCGCGGTGATCGAGATCGATCTGGCCGACATCCACGAGCCCATCGTCGCCTGCCCGAACGACCCCGATGACGTGAAAACGCTCAGCGAAGTGGCTGGCAGCAAGATCGACGAAGTCTTCATCGGCAGCTGCATGACCAACATCGGTCATTTCCGCGCGGCGTCGAAGCTGCTGGAGAACAAGCGCGACATTCCCGTGAAATTGTGGATGGCGCCGCCGACCAAGATGGACGCCAAGCAGCTCAGCGAGGAAGGCCACTACGGCGTGCTGGGCGCTGCCGGCGCGCGTATGGAAATGCCGGGTTGCAGCCTGTGCATGGGCAACCAGGCACAGGTCAAAGAGGGCGCCACGGTGTTCTCGACCTCGACGCGAAATTTCCCGAACCGCCTGGGCAAAAACTCGAACGTGTACCTGGGCTCGGCCGAACTGGCAGCGATCTGCTCCAAGCTCGGACGCATCCCGACCAAAGCTGAATACATGGCCGACATGGGCGTGCTGACGGCTGTCTCAGAGACCGTGTACCAGTACCTCAATTTTGACAAGGTCAAGGATTACACCGACGCTGCTGAAACCGCGGGCGCGGCCGTCCCGGCTTAAGGGAACGCAAAAGGTAGAGGGGTAGCGCCCATGCCTTTTAACGCAGCATGGCGCCACCGCTTGTCGGTGGCGTTTTGCATTTCAGCGCTGGCGGGTTCCAGCCTGGACGATGAAGAGCGCACCAACGCGTTCAACGATCCGTTCGTGCAGGTCACCTCAAGCATTGCGGCTTGCCCGGTGCCCGAAGGCCCGCTGTACACCGCGCAGGAAGTCAGGGACGTGGCGCATGTGCGCGCCCAGCATGGCGGCAGCTGCTACCGGGCTGGCCGCTGCCGGCTACCCAATTCGTATCTGTACGACCCGGAACTGATCGCCCGCGTCCGAAAGTACATCGAGCAGGACGGACGTTTAGCCGACACCAGCCTATGGCTCGTCGGTGAGCGGCGCCTGGTGATGCTGATGGGCTGCGTGCGCACACGCGAGCAAAGCGAGTGGCTGGAGCGCGCCGTGTGGCTGGTCGACGACGTGATGGGTGTCGTGAACTACCTGAAGGTGGGGGAAGAAACGCCGCGCTATCCTGTGCAACGCAGTAATTGAACGCGACTGCTGCAGCGCCGGTTTTAAAGTCCGCCCGGCAAGGGATGCACTACACGCACTTCCGAGCCATCGGTAAAGCGCACGACCCAAAAATCCGGTGAAGCCGGCAGGTTGGGCCGGACAAAGCTCACGTTGACCGGTGAGATAAACACCGTGCTCGGACCGGTGCCGGGCGGCGCTGCAAGGTAGTGCCGTGTCGCCGGCAGCAGTTCGCTGCCATCGGCTTCCAGCGCGCTGGACACTTCCCGTACCACCACATCGATCGGCTCATTGACTGCGATCACCACCGGCCCCTGTCCCAGTAAATGAACGGTGGTCAGGCCGACGAGTTCCGGCCGCGAGGCTTCGACATAGAGGATGGCCGCGCTGTTGATGCGCAGGTCATCGGGTGCGGTGGGGTCTGAGGCTTTGTTGAGGGCGATGAAGGGCATGGGAGTTGACTGTACACCCCTGCTCAAGCTAGTTTCACGAGAGATTCAATTCCTTGTGCTCGCCCAGGTGGGGCTGTTTGCCGGTGATGGCGGCCGTCGCCATCTTCGCCAGTTGCACCATCTTGCTTTCCTTCACGTCCCAGTATTCGGCGTGGTGGATGCTCACTTCCAGCAGGGCCAGGTCGGGGTCGTTGACGCCACCCGGAAACCAGGCCTTGGCCACAGACGACCACAGCTCTTCCTTCCTGGCCTGGTCTTCAACGATGGCCGCCTTGCCCGACACCGACACATAGCTGTCGTCGCCAGGATGCGCGTACGACACGTTGACGTTGGCGTCTGTGACTAGGGCGGAGGCCATCTCGCTTTTACGCGAAATGAAAAAGTAGAGCACCGAGTTTTCGTCGAGCTTTTTGTTCTGCGTGGTCAGCGGGCAGCTGTGCATCATGCCGCTTGAGTGGCGGTGCGTCAGCATGCCGAATTTGATGTCCTTGATCAGGTCCCAAAGCTTTTTGTGGTCTTCGCTGGAAGGGGTCGCGGTAGTGTTCATGGAGGCTCCAAAAAGTGGATTTGAAAACCACCAAGGTATCGCCGCTCGGCGTTCGTCTTCATCGGCGGGCGGGCAGGCGCACTGTCAGTCAAGGCCGACAGTCCGGCGTCGCGAAAGCCTCTTGAAGGTCTTTTTCACATCAAATAGTGCCTCCAGCCCAGGTATTTACTGCGCAAGCAGCTATATTATTCATAGCGGACGAAGTGACCAGGACCGGCTATACAGCGCTTCACGCGGTCGGGTCGGCAGCCGCCAGTTGCCTCAAAATCTCCCCCGTTGCCGCGTCGGCCGGGAAAAAAGTTTCCAGCGCCAGTTCCTGCAGTGTCACATCCACCGGCGAGCCAAACACCGTCGTGGTGCTGATGAAGCTCAGCACGCTGCCGCCGGTTTTAAACAGCAGTGGCATCACCACGCCGACATGTTCCCCGTCGAGATGCGTGTCGTCGGCGCCATGGGGCACCGGGTAGCTGCGCAGCTCTTCCAGCAATGCCGCCAGCGTGGTGTCGCTGGTGGCATTGATTTGCTGGCGCAGGCGTTCGAACAAATGTTTGCGCCATTGGCCCAGATTGACAATATTCGCCGCCAGCCCCTGCGGATGCAGGCTCAGCCGCAGCACGTTGACGGGGCCCTGCAGCAGCGACGGGTCGGCACTGCTGAGCAGATGCGGCACCATCCGATTGGCCGCCAGCAGATTCCAGTGCCGGTCAACCGCCAGCGCGGGGTAGGGCTCGTGGCTTTTCAGAATCAATTCAACCGCCTGCCGCGCCGGGCCCAGCGCCGGGTCGGCCAGCGGGCGGTCGCGGTACATCGGCGCGTAGCCGGCGGCCACCAGCAGCGCGTTGCGTTCGCGTAGCGGCACGTCCAGCCGCTCGGCCAGGCGCAGCACCATTTCGCGGCTGGGGACCGACCGGCCGGTTTCCACAAAGCTCAGGTGCCGCGTCGAGATATCGGCCTCGCTGGCCAGGTCGAGCTGACTCAGCCGCCGGTGCTGCCGCCAGTGGCGCAGGTGGGCGCCGAAGGGCTGCGGAGTGGAACCGTTGGGCCGTGTGGGTGGATGCAGGTTGTCTGTCATGTCGTCATCCTAAAGCCGCGCTGCCTTTCTTCCATTACCTGTGGCGTCATCGACTGGCCGCAGCCGGCGCGGTGAGACTGCCGGGCCCGGTAAGCGGGCAAGGCTGGTTTGGCGGGCAGATTTTTAATGCGCTGCCCGCACGTCGGGGAATGTCGGCGCACAATTCCTGAGTAGCCTGCAGCCTGCCAGAATGAGGGCTGCCGCCTCACAACAAAGGAGTCTGCCATGACCGATGTGCTTACCCAACCCGCCGCCCGCCTGCCTGCCCACAAAAGCACGCATGCTTTTTCACCCACCTTGAAGTCTTTCAAAACTGCCGGAGGCAAAACGGGCAAGTTCTATTCGCTGCCCGCGCTGGCGAAAGAGTTCCCCAACGTATCGCGTCTGCCGGTGTCGCTGCGCATCGTGCTCGAATCGGTGCTTCGCCACTGCGACGGCAAACGCGTCACGGCCGAGCATGTGGAGCAGCTCGCCAACTGGCAGCCCAATGCTGAACGCACGCAGGAAGTCCCGTTCGTCGTTGCCCGCGTGGTGCTGCAGGACTTCACCGGCGTGCCGCTGCTGGCTGATCTGGCCGCCATGCGCAGCACCGCCATCAAACTGGGTAAAGACCCGAAAAAGATTGAACCGCTGGTGCCAGTCGATCTCGTCGTTGACCATTCCATCATGGTCGATTACTACGGCCAGAAGAATTCGATGGACCTGAACATGAAGCTGGAGTTCCAGCGTAACAACGAGCGCTACCAGTTCATGAAATGGGGCATGCAGGCATTCGATACTTTTGGTGTCGTGCCGCCCGGTTTTGGGATCGTGCACCAGGTCAATCTTGAATATCTGGCGCGTGGCGTTCACAAGACGTCCACAGGCATTTACTACCCCGATTCACTGGTCGGTACCGACAGTCACACCACGATGATCAACGGCATCGGCGTGGTCGCCTGGGGCGTCGGCGGCATCGAGGCCGAGGCCGCCATGCTGGGCCAGCCGGTTTACTTTTTAACGCCGGATGTGGTCGGCTTCGAGCTGACCGGCCGCCTGCGCGAAGGCGTGACCGCCACCGACCTGGTGCTGCGCGTGACGGAAACGTTGCGGAAGGAAAAAGTCGTCGGGAAGTTCGTCGAATTTTTCGGCGAAGGCACCCGCACATTGGCGCTGCCCGACCGCGCCACCATCGGCAACATGGCGCCGGAATACGGCGCCACCATGGGTTTCTTTCCGGTCGATGAGAAAACCATTGACTATTTCAAGGGCACCGGTCGCACGAAAGATGAAATCGAAGCCTTCGAAGCTTATTTCAAGGCGCAGGGGCTGTTCGGCGTGGCCAAAGCCGGCGACATCGATTATTCGCAGGTCGTCAAGCTCGACTTAGGTGACGTGACCCCCAGTCTGGCCGGCCCGAAGCGGCCGCAAGACCGTATCGAGCTGGGTCAGGTGGCGAGCCAGTTCAAGTCGCTCTACAGTAAGCCGATTGCCGAGAACGGTTTCAACCAGCCTGCCGCCATGCTGGCGACGCGGCATCTGCTGCGTCACTCGGACGACGGCCGCGCCGACGTCGCGCCGGGCGCCATGCCCACGCCCGCAGGGGCGCCGCGCATGGTGGTTGAGATGGAGGGCAACCGGCCGACGTTGGCCTCGGGCGTGACGACCCACACGGTCACGTCGGCCGGCAAGCCTGGCGGCATCACCATCGGCAACGGGGATGTGTTGATCGCCGCCATCACCAGTTGCACCAACACGTCCAACCCCAGCGTGCTGCTGGCGGCTGGCCTGCTGGCTAAAAAAGCGGTGGAGGCGGGCCTGAAGGTGCAGCCGCACATCAAGACTTCGCTGGCGCCAGGCTCGCGCATCGTCACGGAATATTTGACGGAAGCGGGGCTGTTGCCTTACCTCGAAAAGCTCGGCTTCGCGCTGGCTGGTTACGGCTGCACGACCTGCATCGGCAACGCCGGCGACCTGACGCCCTAAATCAATGACGCGATCAACAAAAGCGACCTGGTGTGCGCGGCGGTGCTGTCGGGCAACCGCAATTTTGAAGCGCGTATTCATCCCAACCTGAAAGCCAATTTTCTGGCCAGCCCGCCGCTGGTGGTGGCCTATGCGATTGCCGGCACCGTGATGCGCGACCTGATGACCGAACCCGTCGGCAAAGGCAAGGGTGGCAAGGATGTTTATCTGGGCGACATCTGGCCCACCAGCGACGAGATCAACAAGCTGATGAAGTACGCGATGAACGGCAAGGCCTTCCGCGCCAACTACGCCAAAGTCAAGACCGAGCCTGGCAAGCTGTGGGAAAAAATCAGGGGCGTGACGGGTACTGCCTACACCTGGCCCGCCAGCACCTATATCGCCGAGCCGCCGTTCTTCAAGGACTTCGCTATGGAAAACGTAGCTGCCAGCGCAGGTAATGCCTCTGCTGCAGGCACAAATGATGCAGATTACGGGAACAATTCGGTCAAGGGCGCGCGCATCATGGCGCTGTTCGGCGACTCGATCACGACCGACCATATCTCGCCCGCCGGCTCCATCAAGGCCTCATCACCCGCCGGCCAATGGCTGCAGGCCAACGGCGTGCTGAAGGCCGACTTCAACAGCTACGGCGCGCGGCGCGGCAACCACGATGTGATGATGCGCGGCACCTTTGCCAACGTGCGAATCAAGAATTTGATGATCCCGCCCGACGCCGAAGGTTCGCGCGAAGAGGGCGGCGTGACGCTGTTTCAGCCCAGCCAGGAGAAAATGTTCATCTACGACGCCGCGATGAAGTACATGGCCGAAGGCACGCCCACCGTCATTTTTGCCGGTGAAGAATACGGTACCGGCTCGTCGCGCGACTGGGCCGCCAAAGGCACTCAGCTGCTGGGTATCAAGGCCGTGGTGGCGCGCAGCTTCGAGCGCATTCATCGCAGCAACCTGGTCGGCATGGGCGTGTTGCCGCTGCAGTTCAAACCCGGTGAATCGTGGGAAACGCTGGGGCTCGACGGTTCTGAAGTGGTCGATGTGATTCCGCACCCTGAACTGAAGCCGCAAAGTGACGCGCTGCTGATCATCACGAAATCGGATGGCACTCGCCTCGAGGTCGCGGCCACGCTACGCGTCGATACGCCGATCGAAGTCGATTACTACCGCAACGGCGGCATTCTTCCTTACGTGCTGCGGCAGTTGCTGGCGGCGTGACCCGATGAGCGTGGAACAGACACGCGCATCGCTCGCACGGGCAGGCCAGCGCAGGTGAGTGTCCAACTGGCTATTGCCGGTGGTGGCATCGGCGGGCTGGCGGCTGCGCTGGCGGCATCGCGCGCGGGTTGCAATGTGCGCGTGCTCGAGCGTGCGGCGGCTTTCAGCGAAGTCGGTGCCGGGGTTCAGCTCGGGCCGAACGTGACCCGCGTGCTTCGCGCCTGGGGCTTGCATGATGCGCTCAGGTCGGTCGCGGCCTTTCCCGATCGGCTGCAGGTCAGAAGCGCGGAGGGCGGCGAGGTGCTGGGCGAACTGCCTCTGGGGCAAGAAATGGCCAACCGCTATGGCGCCCCTTACGCCACGGTGCACCGTGCTGATTTACATGGCTTGCTGCTCGAAGCCTTGCGCCAGCAGGCCGATATCAAGATGCATGCGGGCCGCGCGCTGCAGTCGTTCAGCCAGAGTGGCGAGGCTGTCAGGCTGCACACCGCCACTGGCCCTGACATTGAATGCGACGCGCTGATCGGCGCTGATGGTCTGTGGAGCACGGTTCGCCAGCAGATGCTAGGCGACGGTCTGCCGCGGCGCACCGGCCATCTGGCTTATCGCGCGCTCGTCAAGCAGTCCATGCTACCGTCGCCACCTCGAACGAACGAAGTCAGCGTGTGGCTGGGTCGGCGCCTGCATGTGGTGCAGTACCCGGTGCGCGGTGGCGAACAACTCAATGTGGTGGCCTTTGTGCATGGCGAGGTGGCTGATGATGCTGGCGCGCTGATCGACTGGGACCACAGTGCGAACCGTTCAGACCTATTGGTAGCGCTGGGGGGCACTTGCGCTGGCCTGCGAAGCCTGATCGAGGCGATCCCCGGCTGGCGGCTGTGGGTGATGTACGACCGCCCGCCCATGCAAGGCGCGCACCAGCATGCGCTGGGCCGCGTGGCGCTACTGGGCGATGCCGCGCACCCGATGCGTCCGTATCTGGCGCAGGGCGCCGGCATGGCGATTGAAGACGCGGCCGAACTGGGCAGCGCCTTGTCCCAAGCCAAAGCGGTCGCCTTCGACGTGCCCGCCCTGCTGCAGCGCTACGCGCTCAACCGCTGGCAACGCAACGCCCGCGTGCAGTCCCGGGCGCTGCGCAACGGGCAGATTTTTCATGCCGAAGGTTTGATGCGCTGGGGTCGGGATGCATCGATCAAACTGCTCGGCGCGAAAGTGCTGGACATGCCGTGGCTGTATGGCGCCGTGCCGAAGGCTTCTTGAGACGCTATTAAAGTGATAGCTGTTTGCGCAGGTTTTACCTGGGCTAGCGGCCTGTTTGACTCACAAATCCGTGCGCAGCTTCCATATCTCAGGAAACAGCACTACATCCAGCATCTTGCGCAGATAACTCACCCCGCTGGTGCCGCCGGTGCCGCGTTTGAAGCCGATGATGCGTTCGACTGTGGTGACGTGGCGAAAGCGCCAGAGCCGAAAGGCGTCTTCAAGATCGGTGAGTTCTTCACCGAGCTGGTACAGGTCGAAATACTTTTTCGGATCGCGGTAAACCACCAGCCAGGCTTGTTCAACCGCATCGCTTTCGGTGTAGCCCTGGGTCCAGTCGCGGTCGACCTGCGATGCTGGAATGTGAAGCCCGCGCCGGGCCAGCAGGCGCAGTGCCTCGTCGTACAGCGACGGCGCCTCATACGCTGCCTGCACCTGCGCCAGCAGGTCAGGCCGGTGCGCGTGGGGTTTGAGCATGGCCGCGTTCTTGTTGCCGAGGGCGAATTCAATGCAGCGGTATTGCGCGCTTTGAAAGCCGCTGGAGTTGGCCAGATAAGGGCGAATTGCGCTGTACTCGGGCGGCGTCATCGTGGCCAGCACGTCCCAGGCGTGTACCAGTTGTTCCATGATGCGGCTGACGCGGGCGAGCTTCTTGAAGGCATCGCCGAGTTCGTCGGCGGCCACATTGGAGATGGCCGCGCGCAGCTCGTGCAGCATCAGCTTCATCCACAGCTCGCTGGTCTGGTGCTGGATGATGAACAGCATCTCGTTGTGATCGGGCGACAGCGGTTTTTGCGCGCCTAGCAGTGCGTCGAGTTGCAGGTAGTCGCCGTAGGTCATCGACTGGCTGAAGTCGAGCTGGGCGTTTTCCTCTCGCACGATGTCGGCCGGTTTCTTCGTGTTCATGGATGCACTCACCTCGGATGCGAGAAATCGCGGTATTCAACCAGGCAGGGGCCGCGGGACTGGCTTTGCCAGACCGCAGGCGCAGCGGCCCTATCGAGAGGCAAGAAGCTACAAAACAGCGAGCGACCGTGGCGGCTCGTCTCCAGACCAGCCAGGGCCGCGGGACTGGCTTCGCCATACCGCAGGCGTAGCGGCCCCCTCGGGGGGCAGCGAATCACGCGAAGCGGGGAGCGTGGCGGCCACATTTTCAGGTAACTGCGTTTTTCTGGTTGAATTCTGGCTGCTTCCACTGTGCGGTTTCAAGCACCTGCCGCAGATGCTCCACCGCATTCCACACGTCTTCAAAACCGATGTAGAGCGGCGTGAAGCCGAAGCGAAGGATATTGAGGTGCTTGTCGCCGTCTCCTGCACGGAAGTCCCCGATCACGCCGCGCGCGATCAGTGCCTGAACGATGGCGTACGCGCCTACTTGCTTGCTCAGGCAGACCTGCGAGCCGCGTTGCGCGTGTTCGCGTGGAGTGACGAGCATCATTCCGTGACCCGCGCAGCGTGCCTCGACGAGTTCAATGAACAGGTCCGTGAGCGCGAATGATTTTTCACGCAAGGCCGCCATGCCGCCCAGCGGTTCGGCGGCCAGCACCGTGTCGAGCCCGCATTCGAGTGCGACCATGCTCAGAATCGGCTGCGTGCCGCACAGATAACGCGCAATGCCGGCAGCAGGTCGGTAGTCGGGTGTGAACTCGAACGGCGCGGCGTGGCCCCACCAGCCGGCCAATGGCTGCCAGAAGCGATCGGCATGTTTCGGGTGGGCCCAGACGAAGGCGGGTGCGCCCGGCCCGCCGTTCAGGTATTTGTAGCTGCAACCGACCGCGAAGTCTGCTTGCGCGGCGTGCAGATCGACCGGCACCGCGCCTGCGCTGTGCGCCAGGTCCCACACGGCCAGCGCACCGGCCGCGTGCGCGGCGGCGGTGATGGCCTGCATGTCGTGCATGGCGCCTGTGCGGTAGTTGACGTGCGTGAGCATCAGCACGGCCACATCAGAAGTCAGCGCCGCAGTGATGTCGTCGGGCTCGACCAATTCCAGACGCAGACCGCGTTCGCGGCACAGGGCTTCGGCAATGTAGAGGTCGGTCGGGAAGTTGCTGCGCTCGCTGACGAGCACTTTCCGTTCGGGTGCGTCAGCGTCTGCGATATTCAACGCGGCGCTGAGCACCTTGTACAGGTTGATCGATGTGCTGTCGGTGGCCACCACCTCGCCCGGCGCCGCACCGATCAAGCGTGCGATCTTGTCGCCAAGGCGCTGCGACAAATCAAACCAGCCGGCGCTGTTCCAGGAACGGATCAGTCCCTCGCCCCATTCCGTCGTCACGGCTTCGGCCACGCGCGCCGCTGTAGTCTTGGGCAGCACGCCCAAGGAGTTGCCGTCGAGGTAGATCACACCTTCAGGCAGAACGAATTGATGGCGCAGGTCGCGCAGCGGGTCTTGCGCATCGAAGGCGCGGCAGTCTTGCAAGGTAGTGGTCATGATGCTGGGAGTTCTCTTGCGGTGTTACTCCCTCGCCCCTCCGGGGAAAGGGCGGGGATGAGGGACCAGTTCACGAAGAATGGCCCGCACGGGCGAAGCATCAGCCCGCATCAGCTTGAGCGGCAGGGCGATCAATTCATAGTCGCCTTCGGGCACGTCATCGAGCACCAGGTTTTCCAGCACACGCAGGCCGTGCGCCAGCAGTTGGTGATGACTGGGCAAATCATGGCTGGTCGCCGGGTCCACGCTGGGGGTGTCGATGCCGATCAATGCTATGTTTTTAGTAGCTAACAGCGCAAGTGTTTCGGGGGCTACAGCAGTAAATGACTCCCAGGACTGGCTGGCCGTGCGTGCGGTGCGCAGCAGTACGCGCGCGGGCAGGTCGTGCAGCTTGTGCGCGATGTGTTTGGGCAGTACCAGCGGCCCGCAGCCTATGCAGTGAATGACGCGGCAGGTGCCGAGGTAAGGCGCCAGGCCAAGTTCGCCGACGCTCGCCTCGCCGGTGGCGTAGTGCAACGGCGCATCAGCGTGTGCGCCGGTGTGAGGCGACAGTGTGATGCTGTTGACGTTCACCGGGCAGTCGGGTGAGAGCGAAAAATGCAGTTGCTGCGAGTAGACGGTGTCACCGGGGAAGAC
>JANNKV010000196.1:0-2111 GCA_031396485.1 Polaromonas sp.
GTTTGTCGAACGTCGTGGTGCTGGGCATGGACACCACGCGCACAGCGATTTTGCGTTCGGCCAGCAGTTGCTGCGCCTTCAGCGCAATCGTCACTTCCGAGCCGGTAGCGATGATGACGGCCTGCGCTTTTTTATTGAGGCCGACTTCTGCCGGTTCGGCCAGGATGTAGGCACCCTTGCTGATTTCACCGAGGTCGGTCTTTGGCGCATACGGCAGGTTGTGGCGGCTGAGCAGCAGCGCGGTCGGCTTGGTTTTGTTTTGCAGGGCGACCGCCCAGGCCACCGCCGTTTCAGCCGTATCCGCCGGGCGCCACACGTCCAGATTCGGGATTAGGCGCAGGCTGGCGGCGTGCTCGATCGACTGGTGGGTGGGGCCGTCTTCGCCGAGGCCGATCGAGTCGTGCGTGAAGACATGAATGACGCGAATCTTCATCAGCGCGGCCATGCGGATGGCGTTGCGCGAGTAGTCGCTGAACGTGAGGAACGTGCCGCCATAGGGAATGAAGCCGCCATGCAGCGCGATGCCGTTCATCACCGCGGCCATGCCGAATTCGCGCACGCCGTAGTTGATGTGGCGGCCGCCAGCGCTGACGCCGTCTGCGTTGGCGCTCAAGACCACCTCGCCGTTCATGTCGAAGCGCAGCGGCGCCGTAGCCTTGGTGTTGGTGAAGTTCGAACCGGTCAGATCGGCCGAGCCGCCCAGCAGTTCGGGCAAGCCGACGGTCAGCGCTTCGAGGGCGATCTGCGAGGCCTTGCGCGAAGCGACGGTTTCGGCCTTGGTGTGCGCGCCGATGACCGTGTCGACGGCGAGCTGTGAAAAGCTTTTCGGCAGGTCGCCCTTCATGCGGCGCGTGAACTCGGCGGCGAGTTCAGGATAGGCCGCCTTGTAGCTGGCGAAGGCCGCATCCCAGCTTGCTTCTGCCGCGAGGCCTTTGGCTTTGGCGTCCCAGGCGTCGTAGCTTTCCTGGGGAATGTGAAACGGTGCGTGCGGCCAGCTGAGGGCTTCGCGCGTGAGCTTGATTTCTTCGACACCCAGCGGCTCGCCGTGCGCCTTGGCGGTGTTGGCGCGGTTCGGTGAGCCCTTGCCGATATGGGTTTTGCAGATGATCAGCGTCGGCTTGTCATGCGATTTTTTCGCATCGACCAGCGCAGTGGCCACGGCGTCGGCGTCATGGCCGTCGATGGGGCCGATGACGTTCCAGCCATAAGCCGTGAAGCGGAGCGAGGTATTGTCGATAAACCAGGGCGTGACGTTGCCGTCGATTGAGATGCCGTTGTCGTCGTACAGCGCAATCAGCTTGCCGAGCTTCCACGCGCCGGCGAGCGCCGAGGCTTCGTGGCTGATGCCTTCCATCAGGCAACCGTCGCCCATGAAGACATAGGTGTGGTGGTCGACGACCGTGTGGCCTTCGCGGTTAAATTCTTTCGCCAGCAGCTTTTCAGCCAGCGCCATGCCGACGGCGTTCGTCAGGCCCTGACCGAGCGGGCCGGTAGTGGTCTCAACGCCGGGGGTGTAGCCGACTTCAGGGTGGCCGGGCGTTTTGCTGTGCAGCTGGCGGAAGTTCTTCAGCTCGCTCATCGGCAGCTTGTAGCCGGTCAGATGCAGCAGCGCATACAAGATCATCGAGCCGTGGCCGTTGCTGAGCACAAAGCGGTCGCGGTCAAACCAGTTCGGGTTGTGCGGGCTGTGCTTGAGGTGGCTGCCCCACAGCGCAACCGCCATGTCGGCCATGCCCATGGGCGCGCCGGGGTGGCCGGAATTGGCTTGCTGCACGGCGTCCATCGCGAGCGCGCGAATCGAAGAAGCCATGAGGGTGGAGGTGGTGTCAGCCATTGCTTGGGGTCCAGTGTTTTTTGAAGTGTCGCAACGCCGGTTGGCTGCGCCGCCTTGCCCGGGCGAGGGAAGGGGTGGCTGCCTCGGGAAGAGCCGCGATTTTACGGGATGCTTCCGTGATGCGACACACATTAAGCAGTTGCTATTAATTGCGTAGCTGCTGGCGCAGGTACTGTCTGGGCTGTAGCCATTTTTGACTTGAAAAGCGACATAATCAGCCTCACGATGACCATCAAAGCCATGATTCTGGCGGCCGGGCGCGGCGAGCGCATGCGGC
>JANNKV010000201.1:0-5308 GCA_031396485.1 Polaromonas sp.
TGGCGCTGCTGCCGCCGACGCTGATTGCCAGCGTCTACGGCATGAATTTCAAGTTCATGCCCGAGCTGGACTGGGGCGCGGGCTACCCCTTTGCGCTGATGCTGATGGCGGCCAGCGCGGTTGTACCGATGTGGTACTTCAGGCGGCGCGGCTGGTTGAAATAGGGCTGGCCAGCTATTCCTGATTGGTCTCGGTTTGCTATTAATTTAGTAGCCTTTAGTGCAGGTATCGCCTGGGCGGGAGCTCGATTCGATGCCTGAAAAGCCGTTGCCGCAAGCCCCGCCGAAGGGTGTCCCTAGAATCAGCCCATGAAAGTCAAGCAAGCGCTGAACATGTCCGCCCAGTCGCGCGACACACCGGACTCGGGCACATCCCCGCCCCAGCCGCTGGCCGGCCTGCGCGTCGTCGAATTCACCCACATGGTGATGGGCCCGGCCTGCGGCATGGTGCTGGCCGACATGGGCGCTGAAGTCATCAAGGTCGAGCCCATCGACGGCGACCGCACACGGCATCTGCTGGGCGCGGGTTCGGGCTTTTTCCCGATGTTCAACCGCAACAAGAAAAGCATCGCCATCAATTTGCACACGCCCGAAGGCGCGGCGGTGGCGCGCAAGCTGGCGGCCGGTGCCGACGTGGTGCTGGAAAATTTCAAGCCCGGCACGATGGCCAAGTATGGCCTCGACTACGCCACGCTGTCGAAGGTCAATGATCGGCTCATCTACGTCAGCCACAAGGGCTTCTTGCCCGGCCCGTATGAGCACCGCACCGCGCTCGATGAAGTCGTGCAGATGATGGGCGGGCTGGCTTACATGACCGGGCGCCCCGGCGACCCGCTGCGTGCCGGCAGCAGCGTCAACGACATCATGGGCGGCATGTTCGGCGCCATCGGTGCATTGGGTGCGCTGATTCAGCGCGGCATCACCGGCAAGGGCCAGGAAGTGCAGAGCGCGCTGTATGAAAACAATGTGTTCCTGGTCGGCCAGCACATGATGCAGTACGCGATCACCGGCCAGGCCGCATCGCCGATGCCTGACCGCCTCTCGGCCTGGGCGGTGTATGACGTGTTCAGCGTGAAGGACGGCGAACAGATTTTTCTGGCGGCCGTGAGCGATGCGCAATGGACGACCTTTTGCACCGCACTGGGTTTTGCGGACCTGCTGGCTGATGTGCAACTGGCCACCAACAACCAGCGCGTGAATGCGCGGCCCACGCTGATGCCCGTGCTGCGCGAGCGGCTGGCCACCCGCAGCGCGGCCGAGTTGTCAGTGCTGTTCGAGCGTGCCGGCCTGCCGTTCGCGCCAATTCGTCGGCCCGAAGAGCTGTATGACGACGAGCACCTGCTGGCCACCGGTGGCCTGGCCGACATCACACTGCCCGATGGCGAACGCGCCGGACAAGTCGCCGGGGCCGCGCTTCTGCCCTTCACCATGGACGGCCAGCGGCTGGGCGTGCGCCTGCAGCCGCCGCGTACGGGCGAACACACCGCCGACGTGCTGGCGGGCCTGGGCTACGCACCGGCTCAGATCGAGGCTTTGCAGCGTAACGCCGCTGTCGCCTGAACAAAATTCCACCGCGACCAGCCGCTCAAAAATAACGGAGACACTGTCCATGCCCCACGCCAGTTCCTGCGCCACCCGCCGCCACGCATTGATTCATCTGGCCGGGTTGGCCTCCTCGCTGGCTGCACCGGCATTGGCCTGGGCGCAGATCGAAAAAGTCGTCAAATTTATCCTGCCCGTGTCCGCTGGCTCCGGCGTCGACGGCATCACGCGTGCCGCGCAAAACGCCATCGCCAAAGCGCTCGGCCAGGGCGTCGTGATCGAGAACCAGCCCGGTGCCGGCGGCGTGGTCGGCACGCAGGCCCTGATCCGCTCCGCGCCCGACGGCCTGACGCTCGGCATGGTGTCGAACAACCATGTCATCTACCCCAGCGTACTCAAGTCGGTGCCGTTTAATCCGGTGGCTGACATCACGCCGATTGCCGTCATTGGTGCCACGCCGCTGCTGCTGGTGGTCAACGCCAAAGTGCCGGCCACCAACATAAAGGAACTCGTCGCGCTGCTCAAAGCCAACCCGGGGAAGTACAACTACGCCTCGAGTGGCAACGGCACCATCCTGCACCTGGCGGCCGAGCTGTTCAAGGACGTGACGCAGACCTTCATCACGCACATCCCGTACCGCGGTGTCGCGCCCATGGTGCAGGACATCATCAGTGGCCAGGTCGACATGGGTGTGCTGGCGCTGCCCACGGCGCAGGCGCACCTCAAGGCCGGCACGATGAAGGCGATTTGCGTGTCGGCTCCGGCGCGCAGCCCGGCAGCCCCCGACATTGCGACCGCGAAAGAGCAGGGCTACCCCGGCTACATCGTCGAAGGCTGGTTTGCTGTGGTCGGACCGAATGGCCTGCCAGCGGATCAGGTCAGGCGCATCAACGCAGCGTTTGTCACGGCGTTTGCAAGCGCTGAAGTGAAAGAGGCCATGGCCAGACAGGGCAACACCATTGATGTGTCGACGCCTGAAGTGGCGTTGTCGCACTTCAAGTCGGAGCTGGTGAAATATGCGGAGCTGGCGAAAAAAGTCGGCGTGGCACCGCAATAAACCAGCAGACAAGTGCTATGAAATAAATAGCTGCTTGCGCAGGATTTACCTGGGCTACAGCCCTGATTCATTCAAATAGGGGCAAAACGCTCGCCGATGGGCCCAGTGCAAACGCCGACCGGGCAGCTCAACCCTTTTTGGCCACCGCCATGTGCGCGACTTTCTTGTCGAACAGCTCCTCTGGCTCATTGGCTTCAATCCAGGTCTCGTTGTTCAGCCCGGCCTGTAGCCGCTCGGTGTCAAGCTCGCCGGTCCACTTGGCAACCACCAAAGTCGCCACACCGTTGCCGACCAGATTGGTCAGCGCCCGCGCCTCGGACATGAAACGGTCAATGCCCAGAATCAGCGCCAGCCCGGCCACCGGCACCGTGCCCACGGCTGACAGCGTGGCGGCCAGCACGATGAAGCCGCTGCCGGTGATACCCGCCGCGCCCTTCGATGTCAGCAACAGCACGCCCAGCAGCGTGATTTCCTGCGTCAGCGTCATCGGCGTGTTGGTGGCCTGCGCGATGAAGACCGCCGCCATCGTCAAATAGATCGACGTGCCGTCGAGATTGAATGAGTAACCCGTGGGAATCACCAGCCCCACGGTGGTCTTTTTGGCGCCGAGGTTTTCCATCTTTTCCATCATGCGCGGCAACACCGATTCAGACGACGAGGTGCCCAGCACGATCAGCAGTTCTTCCTTGATGTATTTGATGAACTTCCAGATGCTGAAGCCGTGCAGCCGGGCAATCAGGCCCAGCACGACAAAGACAAAAATCATGCAGGTGATATAGAACGTGGCCATCAGTTTGCCGAGGGAAAACAGCGAGCCGATGCCGTACTTGCCAATGGTGAATGCCATCGCACCAAAGGCGCCGATGGGCGCCACTTTCATGATGATGCCAACGATGTCGAACAGCACATGCGACATTTTTTCAATCAGGTCAAAGACCATCGTGCCGCGCCCGCCAAACTTGTGCAGCGCAAAGCCGAACAGCACCGAGAACAGCAGTACCTGCAGAATTTCGCCCTTGGCAAAAGCATCGACTACCGAGGTCGGAATCACGTTGAGTAGAAAGTCAACCGTGCCCGTCATCTTGCCCGGACCGGTGTAAGCCGCAATCGATTTGGTGTCGAGGGTGGCGACATCCACATTCATGCCTTCGCCGGGTTTGGCGAGGTTGACGATCACCAGACCGACGATCAGCGCCAGCGTGCTGACAACTTCAAAGTAAAGCAAAGCCAGGCCACCCGTCTTGCCCACCTTCTTCATGTCTTCCATGCCGGCGATGCCGATGACGACCGTGCAGAAAATGATAGGCGCGATGATCATCTTGATCAGCTTGATGAAGCCATCGCCCAGCGGCTTCATGTCGGCGCCCAGCTGCGGGTAAAAGTGCCCCAGCAGCACGCCGCAAACCACGGCGAAAAGCACCTGCACGTACAGGGACCGGTAGATCGGGCGCTTCTTTGCGGGTGCCTCCGGCGTCGCTTCGGTGGTCGATGTTGTAGTCATGTGCAACTCCCGTAGCTGAGTGGGAAAACCACTCTAGCGCCGGAGAAGCCACCCGGTGAAGGTTGAAAATTCCCTTCTGGCGGTAGGCGTTCGCCTTACCTTTCCCGATGCTGCAACCCGTAGGCGCATCACGTCACCGGCGCCGGGTTGAACAGCACCAGCGCGTTGTGCAATTTCCAGTGTTCGGCCCAGGTTTTCTTGCGGCCGCTGGCCACGTCCAGCATCAGCCAGAACAGCTCCCAGCCCACGTCTTCAATCGTGGCCGTACCGTCGGCAATCATGCCGGCGTTCACGTCCATCAAATCATGCCAGCGCCGCGCCAGGTCGCTGCGCGTGGCGACCTTGATCACCGGCACTTCGGCCAGGCCATACGGCGTGCCCCGGCCGGTGGTGAAGACATGCAGGTTCATGCCGGCGGCGAGTTGCAGCGTGCCGCAGATGAAGTCGCTGGCCGGCGTGGCTGCATAGGTCAGACCTTTTTGCCGCAACTTGTCGCCCGGCGCCAGCACGCCGGTGATCGGCGACGAACCCGACTTGACGATCGAACCCATGGCTTTTTCAACGATGTTCGACAGCCCGCCTTTTTTGTTGCCCGGCGTGGTGTTGGCGCTGCGGTCCACGCTGCCGCGCTGCAGGTAGGCGTCGTACCAGGCCATCTCGCGGATCATGGCCGCCGCCACGTCGGGCGTGCTGGCGCGGGACGTGAGCTGGTCAATGCCGTCACGTACCTCCGTGGTCTCAGAAAACATCACGCTGGCGCCGGCGCGCACCAGCAGGTCAGTGCAAAAACCTACCGCCGGGTTGGCCGTGACGCCTGAAAACGCGTCGCTGCCGCCGCACTGCACGCCCACCACCAGCTCGCTGGCCGGCACCGTTTCGCGCCGCCGCGCGTACAGCCGCTCCAGGTGCAGTTCGGCCTGCCGCATGATCGATTCCACCATGGACATGAAGCCGACATGCGCGTCGTCTTGCAAACAAACCACATCCAGTGGCGCGTCGGCGCTGGCGCCCACATCGGCCACGCTGCGCTCATCCACAATCTGGATGGAACCCGGCGGCATCAGCCGCTCGGGCTGCAGCTTTTCGCAGCCCAGGCTGACCAGCATCACTTCACCGCCGAAGTTCGGGTTCAGGCTGATGTTGCGCAGCGTGCGGATCGGAATCTCGGCACCCGGCGCATCAATCGCCACGCCGCAGCCGTAGGTGTGC
>JANNKV010000202.1:0-1801 GCA_031396485.1 Polaromonas sp.
TGCCGCCCGAGCGCATCGAAGAGCTGGAAGAAATCGGCGAGCTGAACCTGGCGCTGCCGGTGGCGGGCATGGGCAATTTCCGTATCAGCGGCTTTCGTCAGCGCAGCACCTATGCCGCGGTGATTCGCTACATTCCGACCGAAATCCCGCGGCTGGACAGCCTCCATTTACCGCCCATCCTGGCCGACCTGATCATGGAAAAACGCGGCCTGCTGCTGATGGTCGGCTCTACCGGCGCCGGCAAAAGCACCACGCTGGCGTCGATGATCGACTACCGCAATGAAATGTCACAGGGCCACATCCTGACGATTGAAGACCCGGTGGAATTTTTGTTCGCGAACAAAAAATCGGTGGTGAACCAGCGCGAAGTCGGCAGCGACACGCAGTCTTTGCAGGTGGCGCTGAAGAACGCGTTGCGCCAGGCGCCCGACGTGATTTTGATCGGCGAAATCCGTGACCGCGAAACCATGTCGGCCGCCATTGCCTATGCACAATCAGGCCACCTGTGCCTGGCGACCATGCACGCCAACAACAGCTACCAGGCGCTGAACCGCATTTTGAGTTTTTACCCGGTCGAGGTGCGCAACACCATGCTGGGCGACCTGGGTGCGGCCATGAAAGCCATCGTCTCGCAGCGACTGCTGCGCACGCAGGACGGCAGCCGCACACCGGCGGTCGAGGTGATGCTGAACACCAAGCTGGTGTCGGAGCTGATTGAAAAAGGCGATTTTTCGGGCGTCAAGGAAGCGATGGAAAAATCGATGGCCGAAGGCTCTCAGACTTTCGAGCAGGACATCGCCAAGATGATCGTGGAAGGCACCGTGACGCGCAAGGAAGGCCTGCTGCATTCCGACTCGCCGACCAACCTGATGTGGCGTCTGGAAAACGACTTTGCGGTCAAGGCCAAAGCCGACGATGCGGATGAAGACCATGACGACCAGCCGTCGTTCACTGAAATCACGCTCGACATCAAACAGAACTCGAAGTTCGGCACGACAGGATTCGGCACCACCGGCTTCGGCACCACGGGCTACGGCCCGATCTGACGGCCCGCGACTGTTCCATGTCATCGACCCTGCGGCTTGCCGAAGAACTGATCTCCAAACCCTCGGTCACGCCGCTGGACGCGGGTTGTATTGAATTGCTCACCGCGCGGCTAGAAGCCATCGGTTTTGTCTGTGAGCGCATCGACAGCGGCCCGCCCGAGTTCCGCGTCAGCAACTTGTGGGCGAAATTCAAGGGTTTTAGTGCTGTAGCCCAGGTAAATAATGCGCCAGCAGCTACTAATTCGATAGCAGCTACCGATTTGATCAAAACCCTGGTTTTTGCCGGTCACACCGACGTCGTACCCACCGGCCCGCTCAAGCAGTGGTTCAGTCACCCGTTCACGCCCAGCCACCGCGGCGGCGTGCTGTATGGCCGTGGCGCGGCCGACATGAAGACGTCAATCGCCGCGATGGTCGTGGCCTGTGAAGAATTTCTGGCCAAGCATCCACAGCCCGCGCTGTCGATCGCCTTCCTGCTCACCAGCGACGAAGAAGGCCCGGCCAAAGACGGCACGGTGGTCGTTTGCGAAGCGCTGAAAGCGCGCGGTGAGGTGCTGGACTACTGCATCGTCGGCGAGCCGACCTCCGTCACGCAGCTCGGCGACATGATCAAAAACGGCCGCCGCGGCACCATGAGCGGCAAGCTCACCGTCAAGGGCGTGCAGGGCCACATCGCCTACCCGCACCTGGCCAAAAACCCGATTCATCTTTTCGCACCGGCGCTTGGCGAACTGGTCGCAACCGAGTGGGACGCC
>JANNKV010000246.1:0-4006 GCA_031396485.1 Polaromonas sp.
CCGAGCCGATTTGCACTTGACAACCTCGTGCCTTCGCTGCCTCGAGGAACGCGGTCATCTCGGTTTTCATCACCACTTCGCCTACAAACGAGCGAGGATCAATGCGCGACACATCCATCGGCATCGCATCGCCCGCGTTCATGCCCATGGGCGTGGCGTTCACCACCAGATCGAATCCGGCTGGGTCGTTCGAGCCCACGGTGACTTCAAGTGCCGGGTAGTGCGCCCGCAGACGGCCGCCGAGACCCTCTGCTGACGCAGCCTGCACATCGAACAAACTGATTGATGCCAGGCCGGCGGCAGCCAGCGATGCTGCAATGGCAGAACCGACACCGCCACTGCCCACCACCAGCGCACGGGCCCCCTGAAGCGTCATGCCCTTGCGCAGCACGCCACGAACAAAGCCTTCGCCGTCGAACATGTCGCCCTGCAACTGACCCTCTGCGCCCAGTCGCACGGCATTGCAGGCGCCCGCAATCGCAGCCGACGGCAGCAATTCATCGACCAGCCCCACGGTAGGCACCTTGTGCGGCATGGTGATCAGCGCGCCGCGGATATTGGTCAATTTGAACAGTGAGCGAAGGAAAACCGGGTAATCCGGTGTCTGGCAGCCCATCGGCACCACGATGGCGTTGACACCGGCTTTTTCAAACCAGGGGTTGTAGATCATCGGCGCCTTGAAGGCGTGCGTCGGAAAACCGATGTGCGCGATGATTTCGGTGTTGCCGTTGATCATTTCGCTGCTTGCACCGCCTGCGCGGCAGATACGCCAGCGCGCAGCGCCAGCAGGTAGCTGTCAACACCAAAGCCGCAGATCTGGCCCTTGACGATTTCGGCGAACACGGACACATGACGGAACGCCTCGCGCGCATGGATGTTCGACATATGCAGTTCGACGATCGGGCAGGTCAGAATGGCCAGGGCATCGCGAATACCGTAGCTGTAGTGCGTCCACGCGCCGGCATTGATCAGCACGGCATCGACACCGTCGGTGAAGCCCTGGTGAATGCGGTCGCACATGTCGCCTTCGCTGTTGGTCTGGTAGTGCTCGATATCGGCGCCCAGTTCGTTGCCCAGCTTGACGAGACTGGCATTGATTTCATCGAGCGTGATGGTGCCGTACTGTGCCGGGTCGCGCTTGCCGAACATGTTGTGGTTGATGCCGTGAAGCATGAGAATTTTCATGGGGGGTTCTTTCAAAAAAATCAGGAAGTAGCCAACTCGATCACGCGGCCTTCCAGGGCCGCTGCGGAAATGGCTTCGGTCACCCGCAGGTTGAGCAGCCCGTCGAGGGCAGTGACCAGCGGCTCGGTTTCACCGCGCACGACCTCGCAGAAATGCGCCATCTGCAGCCGGATGGGGTCATCGCGAACCATGGCCACGGTGTCCAGCTCGAAGGCTTTCCACCACGACCGGTCTTCGGCGCGCGGATAGCTTTTGAGCCGCATCGTCGGCACGGACAGGCTGCCGTCTGTGCCGGTGATCACATAACAGTCTTCGTCGCCGTAGCTCGGATAGGCTTTGTTTTCCTGCGAGGTTTGCTCCCAGCTTCGCGCGCAGGCGGCGGTATCTGAAAGCAAAAAGGTGCCGAGCACGCCGCTGGCAAAACGCAGGTTGATGGCGACCGTGTCTTCCACCTGAAAGCCGCGGGTCGCATTCGACGCAAAAGCCTGAACGGCAACGATATCGCCGCAGAGCATGCGCAGGTTATGCACCTCGTGGATCATGTTCAGAAGAATCGGACCCGCCCCGATTTCTGCGCGCCAGGGCGCGTCGCGAAAATATTCGTCAGGCTTGAAAAAAGTGGCACTGCCCATCACCGCGACCAGCCGGCCCAGCTTGCCGGACTGAACGACCTCTTTGGCCTTCGCCATGATCGGACTGTGCGCGCGGTGATGACCGATCAGCACCCGGGCGCCCGTCTCGGCAACCGCCCTGACCAGTTCCTCGCCTTCGGCCACGGTGGTAGCAATCGGCTTTTCGAGCAGGATGGGCACGCCTGCCGCGATGCACTGCAGGGCCTGCGGTACATGCAGCTGATTGGGAGTGGCCAGAATCAGGCCGTCAGGCCGGTCGTCGGCCAGCAAGGCCTCGATCGACGTGTACAAGGGAACGCCAACCCTGGCGGCTACCGCTACAGCGGCAGGAGAAGGATCCACGATGGCGGACAGCACACAGCGGGGACTGCGCAGCGCTACTTCCATGTGAGCCTGACCAATGTAGCCGGCGCCAGCCACTGCGATGCGTGTCTTGTTCATTGGGGTCAGTGGGTGTCGGGGGAATCGAAGGAGCCAGCAGGGCGTCTTACCTGCCAGCGCTTCTTCCGGTTTGGCTTATTTCCGTACCTTGGCCAATTCACCCTGCATGGACTTGACGGTTTCCTGGCCCACCGACACCGCGTACTTGGCAATCACCGGGCGCATCTTGTCACGCAGCTTGTCCATTTCGGCTGGCGACAATTCCGTCACCTGCATGCCGGCCTTCTTCAGTTGCTCCAGCGTGCTGCCAGCGGCATCGCGAGCGGTCTGGCGCTGGACTTTCGCGGCCTCGACAGCTGCGTCACCCAACAGCTTCTTCTCGGGTGCCGACAAGGTGTCCCACAACTTCTTGCTGAAGATGACCGATTGCGGGTTGTACACGTGGTTCGTCAAGGCGAGGTGCTTTTGCACTTCAGGAAACTTGTTTGCGAGAATCACATTCAGCGGGTTTTCCTGGCCATCCAGTGCCTTGGACTCCAGCGCGGCATAGACCTCGGGGAAAGCCATCGGAGTCGGATTGGCATCGAGCGCCTTGACCCAGTCGAGATTGATCGGGTTCGGAATCACGCGAATCTTCAGGCCGGCGATGTCCTCCACCTTGGTGATGGGACGCTTGCTGTTGGTCATGTTGCGAAAGCCAAGCTCCCAGTAAGCCAGGCCGACCATGCCTTTTTCCTGCAGCTTGTCATGCATCATCTTGCCGAAGGGGCCGTCAACGACGAAGTCGGCTTCCTTGGCGGTTGCGAACTGGAACGGGAAGTCATAAATTGCGAATTCCTTGACCTGGCTGGCCAGAATACCGGAGTTCATCACCACCATTTCAATCGTGCCGCCCTGCAGCGCCGACACATTGGGCGCGTCGCCGCCCAGCACGCCGCCGGGGAACAGGTTGACCTTGATCTTGCCGCCGGATTTGGCCGCGACGAGTTCGGCAAATTTCTCCATGCCGACGACGATCGGGTGGCCCTTCGGGTTTTGGGTAGCGAACTTGATCGTGCGCTCCTTGATGTCCTGCGCGCTGGCCAGGCCAAATGCGGTCAGCGCCATGGCGGCGACTAGGGTCTTGATCATCAAACGTTTCATTGTTGTCTCCAGAGAAGAAAATTCAAAGTACGCAAACCGGGAGGCGCAGGACACGGCGTACCAGACACGCCCCACACGCGAAAATTAAAAGTCAGGTCAACCGTAGAGCAGCCTGGCAGGCCACATGATGATCTGCGGGAACAGCACCATCAAAAACATCACCGCAAACTGCACGAACATGAACGGCATCACCCCCCTTGTAACGTCGTCCATGCGCATCTTGCCGACACCGGCCACCACATTGAGCACCGTGCCCACCGGCGGTGTTACCATTCCGATGGAGTTGTTGATGATGAACAGCACGCCAAAGTAAACCGGGTCAATGCCGGCCGCCTTCACGAGCGGCATCAGCACCGGCGTGAGGATCAGGATGGTGGGCGTCATGTCCATCGCGGTGCCGACAATGATCACCAGCACCATCATGGCGACCAGAAGCAATTTCGGGCTGTCCAGCAGCGGCTGCAGCAGCGCGATGACCTGGTCCGGCAATTGCGCCACGGTGATCAGCCAGGCCGAAACCATGGCGGCCGCGACCAGGAACATGATCACGGCGTTGGTCTTTGCGGCCGCAAGAAAGACCTCGTACACCTGCTTGACGCTGAGTTCGCGGTAGACAAAGCAGGCGACAAACAAGGCATAGACCGCCGCCACCACCGCCGCCTCAG
>JANNKV010000249.1:0-4269 GCA_031396485.1 Polaromonas sp.
GACCGAGGCGACGCTTGAGACAACGCTTGCCGCAGCTGTACCCATCTCGCTGGCCCAACGCATCAGTGCGTTGCCACCCAACGAGATGCCGACCGCCATGACCGGGCCGGCGTGGCCGGATTGAAAGCGCCGCAAGATCCAGTCAATCTCTTCAAAGTCGCCTGAATGATAAGCACGCGGTCCACGGTTCAGTTCCCCAGAACAGCCCCTGAAATGGGGCACCGCGCAAGCCCACCCGCGTGCGCGTGCGGTAACGGCCAGCGCCTGGGCGTAATGGCTGCCAGACGAACCTTCCAGGCCATGAAACACAACCAAAAGCGGTGCAGTTGGCAATGTGCTGTGGTCTGAAAAATCAACATCGACAAAATCGTTATCGGGTGTTACCCAACGCTCGCGCCTGAAGGTTGGCGCATCGCCCACATAGCGTTCAGCCCGCAAAGCCGCCCAAATCGTTTGCAGGTTGCCGCCAGGGAGCCACCAAGATGCCTCGTACTTCATCAATGCAACACTTGCGGGCTGTCATTGACCTCCAGCATCTCGCGCGGCGTGCCGGGGCTGGCGTGGTGAGCGACCATCCGCCAGCCCTGCGCCGCCTTGTGATACACGTTGGTAGCGATCACGTAGGCATGACGCGGGCCTTCTTCAGTGAGCACTTCAATGCGTTCGAGCACGCTGTGCACGCTGGCGCTCAGCGATTCGACCTTCCGTACTTTTTCGGGGTAGGCGCGAATCGTGCCGTTCGAGAACATGGCCTCGAACGAGGCGCGTATGGTGGCCGCACCGACCAGCCGCGCGCCGCCGGGATGAACGCAGATGATGTCATCGTCATCGCCCCAGCAGGCCATCAGTTTTTCGATATCGCCCAGCTGCAGCGCTTCGTAAAACGCCGCCTCGATGTCGTCGGCATTGCCAGCCAGGCTGGCCGGTGGGACTTTGGGTTTACGCATGGATTGACCGGTTGGGATTTTTCTAGTCAGGGCCCGTGGGGGGTCCCACGCTCCGATTGTGCCCCGCTTCGAGCCAGCCGCGCACCAGCGCATGCATGCTGTCAGCCGCCTCTTCAGACCGGGTCACCGTCTGATTGGCCCGCCACAGCAGTTCGGGCGGCGCTACATGCGTGCCGGGGGGCAGCACCCGCAAGGCGGCGTCGACAAAGTGCGCCAGCTTGGCCGGGCGCACCGGCTGCTCTGACGCCGGGATCATGTAGGCCAGCGTGGACAGCATCCATGCCGCCGTCTTCTCGAAAAAATTACCGCTGGAGTCTGCCTCGGGTTTGCACGCAGACCGCACCAGCAACAAGCGCTCAAAGCCCAGCGCAGACACCCCCAGCTCGTCGATGTTGGCCAGCCCGCGCTTGAGCGCTTCGGGCAGCCGGCCGGTCGCATGCGGCAGCACCACCACCAGCGTCTGCACGCCGCAGCGCCGCAGCCACCGGGCCAGCGCGGGCAGCTGCCCGGGCTGGGGCGTCCAGAGAGAGCGCTCACGCCCGTGGTAGAGCCGCGGCGGCTCGAACATGACGACGCCGGTGTGGGCGGGTATCGGGCGCGCGGCCCAATCATCGATCGGTCCTGCGTTGACAAGCGCCATACCTACCGTCTTCATGCCCGTGCTCGTCGGTTCTGACGCCAGCACTTCCGTGTGCGCGAAGCGGCCGCTGCCGACCAGCCGTCGCGTCATTTCATTACCCAGCACGCCGGTGGCGCCAGCCACAATCAGGCGTGGCCGATCGGCGCACGCAGGTGGAGCTTCACGCCGCGCTGGCTGCAGCGCTGAGCGCAAGGCACCTGCTGCCGCGTGAGGATGAAGCGAAGAGATCGACATTTGACTATGTTAGTGTTGCAATATGTTTACTGGAGGCATTGCCATGAGAAACCGTTTTTCGAGTCTTGCCGGACTGGCGCAACTTTTTCAACTGCTTTTCGCGCTCAGCCTGGGACTTTTGTTGACCGGCTGCGGCTACAACGATTTCCAGCGACTCGACGAGCAGACGAAATCGGCCTGGTCTGAAGTGCTGAACCAGTACCAGCGCCGCGCTGATCTCGTACCCAATATTGTCGCCACTGTGAAGGGCGAAGCCGCTTTCGAGCAGGACACGCTGACGAAAGTGATCGAAGCGCGCGCCAAGGCCACGTCGATTCAGGTCACGCCCGAAACGCTGAATGACCCGGCGGCCTTCAGCAAATTCCAGGCAGCGCAGGGCGAGTTGGGCAGTGCGCTCAGCCGACTGATGGTGGTGAGCGAGCGCTACCCGGACCTGAAAGCCAACCAGGGTTTTCGTGACCTGCGCGTGCAGCTCGAAGGCACCGAGAACCGCATCACGGTGGCGCGCAACCGCTACATCCAGACGGTACAAGAGTACAACGTGCTCACCCGCAGCTTTCCCAACAACCTGACGGCGATGATCTTCAGCTACAACGTCAAGCCCAACTTCACGGTAGCCAACGAGGCGCAAATTTCTGCGCCACCGACAGTGGATTTCAACAAGAAGTGAGCCCTAAAGGCAATAAAGGCAGCGGGCCCAGAGCCGCTGTCCCACCCTGATGTTCACTTTTTTTGCGCTCTTCTCTGGTCGGACCCGACGGGCCGGCCTGCGGGCCTTCGGCATCGCTTTAATCGCGTTCATCGCCGGACTGCCCGTGGCCGCGTGGTCACAAGACGTGCAGCCGATTCCCGCGCTGACAGCCCACGTCATCGACCAGACCGATACGCTGGATGCCGCACAGCGCCAGGCGCTGGAATCCAAGCTCACGGTGTTTGAGCAAAAACGCGGCGCGCAAATCGTGATATTGATCGTGGCCAGCACGCTGCCCGAAGACATTGCGGCATTTGCGCAGCGCGTGGGCGACAACTGGAAGATCGGCCGCAAAAATATCGGTGACGGCCTGCTGCTGGTAGTTGCCAAGAACGACCGAAAGGTTCGCATCGAAACAACCAAAGCGCTGGAAGGCGCCATACCCGACCTGGCGGCGCGCCAGATCATCGACAGCGCCATCACCCCGCGCTTCCGGCAGAACGACTATGCCGGCGGGCTGGATGCCGCGGCCGAGCAGATCATGGCGCGCATCACGGGTGAAAACCTGCCGTCGCCCGATGGCCAAACCCAGGGCCGCAAAGCCGGCAGCGGACTGAACTGGACCGACCTGGCCGTGTTTTTGTTTTTCGCCGTGCCGATTGGCGGGCGCGTACTCTCCGGCATTTTCGGCCGCAAGCTGGGCGCAGCAGCCACCGGCGGCGCCGTCGGCGTGCTGGCCTGGCTGTTTACCAGCAGCCTGCTGATTGGCGGCATCGCAGCTGTGGCGGGTTTGGTCTTTGCACTCATCACCAGCCTGGGCTCACTCGGCTCGCTCGGCCGCGGCCGTTCGTCAGGCTGGGGCGGCGGCTTCGGCGGTGGCGGTGCAGGCGGCTGGGGTGGCGGAGGCGGTGGGGGCTTCAGCAGCGGCGGTGGCGGGAATTTCGGCGGCGGCGGCGCTTCCGGAAGTTGGTGACCAGCATCATGATCGACAAGCTCAAAACCATCATCAGGCACCTGTGGCTGGACGCCGACGACACGCACCGCGCCATCCCGCCCGACATGCTCAAACGCCTGGCGCAGCGCGTGGCCGCCAGCGAACGCCGCCACAATGGCGAGGTGCGTATCTGCGTCGAGGCTTCACTACCCGCGAGCTACGTGTGGCGGCTGGACAGCAACAACCCCATCCGCGCCTTGAGCCGTCAACGCGCCGTGATGATGTTCAGCAAGCTGCGTGTCTGGGACACCGAGCACAACAACGGCGTGCTGATTTACCTGCTGCTGGCCGAACACGCAATCGAGATCGTCGCCGACCGGGGCCTGACCAAACACGTCAGCACCGCGGAATGGCAAGAGATGGTTTCGCACATGTCCGCCGCCTTCAAGGCGGGCCGCTACGAAGAAGGACTGACCGAAGCGCTGGCCGAAATCTCCGCTGTGTTGATGCAGCACTTCGCGATCGACGGCGCGCCGGGTGGGGCGGTTAATCCGAATGAATTGCCTGATAACCCGCTGTTGATGTAGCTCAGGGATTGAGCTGGCTTGCCGCCTAGTGCTTGATTCGCGAGATATTGCCTTCAGCCGTTCGGGCTGAGCTTGTCGAAGCCTTTGCCACTTTACCGTTCGGGCTGAGCCTGTCGAAGCCTTTGCTTGTGATTGATGTCGTGATCTTTGCTGAGTTCCGATGCCGCTCTGTCGCCGCGGCGGGCGACTCACCTTTTTTTGCTTCGCCAAAATAAGGTAAGCCAAAAAAAGGCGAC
>JANNKV010000268.1:0-4860 GCA_031396485.1 Polaromonas sp.
TCGGGCTGCAGCTTTTCGCAGCCCAGGCTGACCAGCATCACTTCACCGCCGAAGTTCGGGTTCAGGCTGATGTTGCGCAGCGTGCGGATCGGAATCTCGGCACCCGGCGCATCAATCGCCACGCCGCAGCCGTAGGTGTGCTCCAGTGCCACCACGTCATCAACATTCGGAAATTTCGGCAGCAGCTCGGCCTTGATGCGCTGCACCGCAAAGTCCGTGACGCCCGCCACGCACTGCACGGTTTGCGTGATCGCCAGAATATTGCGCGTTCCGACCGAGCCGTCGGCATTGCGAAAGCCCTCGAAGGTGTATCCGTCCAGCGGCGGCAGCGCTTCGGGTTTGACGGTCGCTATCGGCAAATTGTCGAGTTCGCGTGCGTCAGGCATTTTGAGCAGCCGTTCATGCACCCAGCTGCCAGCCGCAATGGCGCTCAGCGCATAGCCGATCGGTATGCCGTAGCGCAGCACCGGTGCGTCGGCGGCCAGATCGACGAGTGCCACCTTGTGCCCTTGCGGCACCCGGTCGCGCAGCACCAGCCCGGACTGCAGGGCAGTGCCCGCCGCCAGGCCGCCTTCATTGGCCACGATGGCGACGTTGTCGCGCTCATGCATGCGGATCGTCAGCGGCGCGGGACGGATGTCCGCAGGGCGAGTGGTTTGCGAGCCCGGGTTGTGCGGGCGTTCAACTTCGGCCATGGCATCTCCTGTCATCGATTTGCAAAAAGGGACTGGTTGACCCTGACCCGGCATGTTATGGTAACGCTACCATTATATAAACCCAGATGAACGACAAAGCCAAAACCAAAAAAACCCGACGCGGCAGCGGGTCCATCACGCTTCGGGACGTGGCCAAACTGGCGGGCGTGGCGCCGATTACCGCGTCCCGTGCCGTCAATTCGCCCGACCAGGTTTCCGCCGACGTGCTGCGAAAGGTGCAGGACGCGATTGCGCGCACCGGCTATGTGCCCAATCTTCTGGCCGGCGGGCTGGCGTCGTCGCGCAGCCGCTTGATTGCGGCCGTGGTGCCCAGCATCGTTGTGTCCGTGTTTGTCGAGATGATCGAGACGTTGAACAACACGCTGTTTGACGCGGGTTACCAGCTCATGCTGGGCCAGACCGGCTATTCGTCTGCGCACGAAGAAGCGCTATTAGAGGCCATCATCGGGCGCCGGCCCGACGGGATTTTTTTGACCGGCATCATGCTGTCACCCAAGGGCCGCACGCGCTTGCTCGCCTCCGGCATTCCGGTGGTCGAGACCTGGGACCTGACCCCCACGCCGATCGATATGCTGATCGGCTTTTCTCACTTGGAGATTGGCCGCGAAGTTGCCGGGTTTCTGATTAATAAAGGTCGCAAGCGCCTGGCGCTGGTCCGGTCGGGTGACGAACGGGCCAACCGCCGCGCCGTGGCGTTCACAGAGGTCGCCCGCCAGCGCGGTCTGGGCGAGGTTGTCATCGACAACGTGGGCGACGCCCGCACGCTGAAAAGCGGGCGCGAGGCTTTGCGGCGCATTTTGGCGCGGGCGCCTGATGTCGATGCAGTCTTTTGCAGCTCCGACCTGCTGGCGATGGGCGTCATGACCGAGGCCCTGGCGCAAAAAATCGCAGTACCACAGCGCCTGGCGATCATCGGTTTTGGCGATGTGCCTTACGTGGCAGACATGGTGCCTGCCCTGACGACGGTTCATATCAACGGCCGGGAGATGGGCGAGCAGGCCGCCCGCTTCCTGGTCGACCGGGCGGAAGGCCGAATGGTCGACCAGCCGATTGTGGACATCGGCTTTTCCATCGTCGAGCGCGACAGCGCCTGATCCCAAAAAACCTTGAAAATTCAGCTTGACTCACGTATTTGGTAGCGCTACCATTGCGAAAGGCAGCGACCTCTGGGTTGTCAAGCGACTATCTTCTGTCTGTCCTGCCTTTGGTTTACCCCGCGAGCTCCCGGCTGAAAGTCAAACCCACTCTTTCTCTCAATCGCCATGAAAACCGCCGACACCCCCCTCATCACCGACCTGCGCGTCATTCCCGTGGCCGGCCGCGACAGCATGCTGCTCAATTTGAGCGGCGCCCACGGCCCGTTTTTCACCCGCAACCTGTTGATCCTGACCGACAGCGCCGGCCGCACCGGCGTCGGCGAGGTACCCGGCGGTGAAAAGATTCGCCAGACGCTGGAAGACGCGCGCGCGCTGGTCGTCGGCCAGCCGGTGGGCAACTACCTCGGCGTGCTGCAAACCATGCAGACGCAGTTTGCCGGGCGCGACAGTGGCGGGCGCGGCTTGCAGACCTTTGACCTGCGCACCACGATTCACGCCGTGACGGCGGTTGAGTCGGCCCTGCTCGACTTGCTGGGCCAGCACCTCGGCGTGCCGGTGGCCGCGCTGCTTGGCGAAGGCCAGCAGCGTAATGCGGTCGAAATGCTGGGCTACCTGTTTTTCGTTGGCGACAAGGCCAAAACGAATTTGCCCTACAACAGCGAACCCGATGCCGACAATGCGTGGTCGCGCCTCCGCCACGAAGAAGCGCTCACGCCGGAATCCATCGTCCGCCAGGCCGAAGCCGCGCACGAACGCTATGGCTTCAACGACTTCAAGCTCAAGGGCGGCGTGCTGCGCGGCGAGGAAGAAATTGACGCCGTCACCGCATTGCATGAACGTTTTCCGAAAGCCCGCGTCACGCTCGACCCGAACGGTGGCTGGCTGCTGAAAGACGCGATCCGCCTGATGCGCGATACGAAAAACATCGTCGCCTACGCCGAAGACCCCTGCGGTGCCGAAAACGGTTTCTCGGGCCGCGAGGTGATGGCCGAGTTCCGCCGCGCGACCGGCCTGCCGACCGCCACCAACATGATCGCGACCGACTGGCGGCAACTGAGTCACGCACTGGCGTTGCAGTCGGTCGATATTCCGTTGGCCGATCCACATTTCTGGACCATGGCCGGCTCGGTACGCGTCGCGCAGACCTGCCGCGACTGGGGCTTGACCTGGGGCTCGCATTCGAACAACCATTTCGATGTGTCGCTGGCCATGTTCACGCATGTCGGCGCCGCCGCACCGGGCAAGGTCACGGCGATCGACACGCACTGGATATGGCAGGACGGCCAGCGGCTGACGAAGGAGCCGCTGCAGATTCAGGGTGGCCTTGTGCAAGTGCCGAAAAAACCAGGTTTGGGTATCGAGCTCGATATGGCCGAGGTCGAAAAGGCGCACCAGCTTTACAAGCAACACGGCCTCGGCTCGCGTGATGACGCCATGGCGATGCAAAGCCTGATCCCCGGCTGGAAGTTCGACCCGAAGCGGCCGGCTTTCGACCGCTGAACCGCGCACCGAACACCATGACCAATCAGCAAGCTTCAAGCGATCGCATCAGCAGCGTCAAGCTGTCGTCCTGCTACCTGCCGCTGGCCACGCCGATCAGTGACGCGAAGGTGCTGACCGGCCGGCAAAAGCCGATGACCGAAATCGTCATTCTGTTTGCCGAGATTGAAAGCGAAGGCGGCCAGCGCGGCCTCGGCTTCAGCTATTCCAAACGCGCTGGCGGGCCAGGCCAGTTCGCGCACGCCCAGGAAATCGCCCCCGCGCTGATCGGCGAAGACCCGAGTGACATTGCCCGCTTGTGGGACAAGCTCTGCTGGGCCGGCGCCTCGGTGGGCCGCAGCGGCCTGGCCACGCAAGCCATCGGCGCCTTCGATGTCGCACTGTGGGACCTGAAAGCGCGGCGCGCCGGCCTGTCACTCGCCAAGCTGCTTGGCGCGCACCGCGACTCGGTGCGCTGCTACAACACCTCGGGCGGCTTTTTGCACACGCCGATTGATCAGCTGATGGTGAATGCTGCGGCCTCGATCGAGCGCGGTATTGGCGGCATCAAGCTGAAAGTGGGGCAGCCGGATGGCGCACTCGATGTGCGGCGCGTCGAGGCGGTGCGCAAGCATCTGGGCGATACGGTCCCGATCATGGTCGATGCCAACCAGCAATGGGACCGGCCTACCGCGCAGCGCATGTGCCGCATCTTCGAGCCCTTCAATCTGGTTTGGATCGAGGAACCGCTGGACGCCTACGACCACGAAGGGCATGCCGCGCTGGCGCTGCAGTTCGACACGCCGATCGCCACTGGCGAAATGCTGACCAGCGCCGCCGAGCACGCCGACCTGATTCGCCACCGCGCTGCCGACTATCTGATGCCCGACGCGCCGCGTGTCGGCGGCATCACGCCGTTTTTGAAAGTCGCCGCACTGGCCGACCATGCCGGCCTGATGCTGGCGCCCCATTTCGCGATGGAACTGCATGTGCATCTGGCGGCAGCGTTTCCACGCGAGCCCTGGGTCGAGCATTTCGAATGGCTGGAGCCGCTGTTCAACGAGCGCATTGAAATCAGCGACGGGCGCATGCAGGTGCCGACACGACCCGGCCTGGGCCTGAGCCTGACCGACCAGGCGCGTGCCTGGACGCGTGAGACAGCGACGTTTGGCGACCGAATTTCCAACCCCGGCGCTGCTTGAGCGCCAATCATTTTCACGGAGACGCATCATGAAAAAGTTATTGACCACCCTCGTTTTGGGGCTGGCCTCCATCACGGCCGTGGCCCAAGCCACTTCGACAGGCTCAGGACAGGCCTGGCCCACTGCCAAGCCGGTGAACCTGATGGTTCCCTTCCCGCCGGGTGGCTCGACCGACATGATTGCCCGCACGCTCAGCACCAAGCTGCAGGAATCACTGGGCGGCACCTTCATCGTGCAGAACACCTCGGGTGCTGGCGGCACCGTGGGCGCCGCCGCCGCCAAACGCGCCGCGCCCGACGGCTACAGCATCTTCGTTTCCTCGCTCGGCCCGTTTGTCATCGGCCCGCATCTGGTCAAGGGTGTGGC
>JANNKV010000326.1:0-3478 GCA_031396485.1 Polaromonas sp.
CGCTTTCGCGGGCGGGGCGTGGTGCTGGCCTTGCTCAATACCGCACTGGCGTTGCCGTCGGTCGTGGTGGGGTTGGTGGTTTATTTGCTGCTGTCGCGCAGCGGGCCGCTCGGGTTTCTGGGCTGGCTGTTTTCGTTCAAGGCGATGGTGCTGGCGCAAAGCATCCTGGTGCTGCCCGTCGTCACCGCGCTGGTGCGCCAGACAATTGAAGACGCCGACCGCAGTCACGGCGAGCAGTTCGAGTCGCTGGGCGCGGGGCGCTTTATGCGCAGTTTGATTTTGCTGGTCGATGAACGTTATGCGCTGCTGACGGTGTTGATCGCCGCCTTCGGCCGCGCGATCTCGGAAGTCGGCGCAGTGATGATTGTGGGCGGCAATATCGATGGTTTTACCCGCGTGATGACGACGTCGATTGCGCTGGAAACCAGCAAGGGCGACCTGCCACAGGCCCTCGCGCTGGGAATCGTGTTGCTGGTGGTGGTGCTGATGCTGAATGGGGTGATTGCGCTGGTGCGGCGCTGGCGCGAACGGACGGGCGACCATCTGCCTGACGGCGCCGCGCTGCTGCCGTCCGGTCTGGCTGCCCATGAGGCGCGGTCATGACGCCCCTCTTCAAGCTCGATGCGGTCAGCGTGTCTTTCGGCCCGATTTCGGCACTCACCGGCTGCTCGCTTCAAGTGCAGCCGGGCGACCGGCTGGCGCTGGTGGGCGCTAACGGCAGCGGAAAAAGCACGCTGCTGCGAACGCTGCACGGGTTGGTGCATCCCCTGAAAGGCAAGGTCGAACACGATCGCAGCGCGCGCCAGGCGATGCTGTTTCAAAGGCCGCACCTGCTGAGGACCAGCGTGCTGAACAACGTCGCGCTGGGCCTGTGGCTGCGTGGCGTGCCGTGGCGGCAGGCCAAGGCCGATGCCTTGCAGGCGCTGGCCCGCGTGGGGCTGGCAGACCTTGCACCGCGCAACGCGAAGGCGCTCTCTGGCGGCCAGCAGCAGCGCGTGGCGCTGGCGCGGGCCTGGGCGCTCAAGCCGCAGGTGCTGCTGCTCGATGAGCCCACCTCCAGCCTGGACCCGACGGCCAAGCGCGAAGTCGAGCGCCTGATGGCTGAATTTTCCGAAGCGGGCATGACGCTGATCTTCAGCAGCCACAACCTCGGCCAGGTCAAGCGTCTGGCCAGCCGCGTGATTTATCTGGAACACGGAAGGCTGATTGCCGACCTGCCAACGGCTGCGTTTTTTTGGGGGGCGCTGCCACCCGCTGCAGCTCATTTTTTAAAAGGTGAACTGGTATGAGCAATTCGGCTATTTCCAGGCCGTTGAGGCCGATTTTTAGATGTTTCAGGCCTCTAGCCAAGGTAATACCTGCGCTGGCAGCTACTATTTCAATAGCAACTGCGCAGTCGCCACCAGGCGCTATCGTGATGGCGTCAACCACGTCGACCGAGCAGTCCGGGCTGTTCGGCACGCTGATTCCCGAGTTCAAAAAAGCCACCGGCATCGACGTGAAAGTGGTGGCGGTCGGTACCGGCCAGGCGATCGACATGGGCCGGCGCGGTGATGCCGATGTGCTGTTCGTGCATGACCAGACAGCTGAAGAAAAGGTCGTGGCCGAAGGCTTTGCCATCCAGCGTTTTCCGGTCATGTACAACGATTTCGTGTTGATTGGCCCAGCAGCTGACCCGGCGAAAACCAGAGGCAAGGACATCGCCGATGCGTTAAAAAAAATCAATGCAGGCAATACCAATTTCGTCTCACGCGGCGACAAGAGCGGCACACATGCGGCGGAGCTGCGTTACTGGAAAACAGCCGGCGTCGAAACCCCCGGCGACAAGCCCGCGTTTGCGGGGTACAAGGCCTGCGGCTGCGGCATGGGGCCGGCGCTGAACATCGCTGCCAGCACGGGCGGCTATGTGCTGGCTGATCGCGGCACCTGGCTGGCGTTCAAGAACCGCGCCGATCTGGCGGTGCTGGTCGAAGGTGATACGCGGCTGTTCAACCAGTATGGCGTGATGGTCGTGAACCCTGTCAAACACCCGCAGGCCAAAGCGCTTGACGCGCAGAAGTTCGTCGACTGGGTGACATCGCCAGCAGGTCAAAGCGTGATCGCGAGCTACAAGATCAACGGCCAGCAGCTGTTTTTTCCGAACGCTACCCGTTAGTCGGGGTGTACCTCGTCAAATGGCGACGAGTTGTCGCACGCGGTTGGCTTCCATGTCCTTGCCGGCGCCGCGCGCGATGAATTCGCCGCGCTCCATCACCAGGTAATCGTCAGCCAGTTCGGCGGCAAAGTCGTAGTACTGCTCGACCAGAATGATCGCCATGTCACCGCGGTCAGCCAGCATGCGGATGACGCGGCCAATGTCCTTGATGATGCTCGGCTGAATGCCTTCGGTCGGCTCGTCGAGGATCAGCAACTTCGGTTTTGCCGCCAGCGCGCGCGCAATCGCCAGCTGCTGTTGCTGGCCACCGGACAGGTCACCGCCGCGGCGGTTCAGCATCTGTTTGAGCACCGGGAAGAGCTCGTACAGCTCAGGCGGAATCGGCGTTGATGCGCTCTTGCTGGCCAGGCCCATTCGCAAATTCTCTTCAACCGTGAGCCGCGCAAAAATCTCGCGGCCCTGGGGCACGAAGCCGATGCCGGCGCGCGCTCGCTCGTAGGGCGTGGCCTTGTGAATCGCCTTGCCGTCGAATTCGATGGTGCCGGTTTTGATGGGTATGAGGCCCATCAATGATTTGAGTAGCGTGGTTTTCCCGACGCCGTTGCGGCCGAGCAGCACGGTGATCTTGCCGAGATTTGCTTGCAGACTCACATCGCGCAGGATGTGGGAGCCGCCGTAGTATTGGTTGATGTTTTTGGCGATTAGCATGGGACGAACTCTCTATGGCAGAACTCGCGTGGCTTCAGGCGTGATTTGCTTTGCTGCGTTCCGGAGCCGCTCTGTCGCCGCGGCGGGCGATCTACTGTTCTTTTGCTTCGCCAAAAGAAAGTAGGCAAAGAAAAGGCGAGCCGAAGTCAGGGTCGCTACGCGATTCCCTGCGCTGCTCGCGGCAGGCGGGGTCGAGCTCGAACTCGCCTGCGGCTCAAACAATCGCTCGCCCTGATCCGCCTGCCGCTGCGCTGCTCGGCCCTGCCACACGGCGTTGGAGATGGAGTCGGAAGCGGATTCGGACTCGGGCGTTTTTGGGGTCAGAGCCCAAATTCGCCGCGCCTTCGTTGCGCCCTTCGGGTGCTGCGCAGCGAAATTGCGATCCGGCTCCAAAAACCAGGCTGCGCGACGATGGTTTAAGTATTTTCGGCCTCTAGCCCACGTATCGCCTGCGCAAGCAGCTATGAAAATAATAGCGTCGCACAAATGTGATTTGACCCGCATCCGATCCCGAACCCATTCCCCAAACCCTTGTGAATGCGCCGAGGAGCGCAGGGCCAGCCGGATCAGGGCGAGCGATTGTCTGAGCGCAGCGAGTTCGAGCTCGACCCCGGC
>JANNKV010000331.1:0-22183 GCA_031396485.1 Polaromonas sp.
TTCATCACCTGCCGGCAGGAAGGCGGCGCGGCCTTCATGGCAGAGGCGCACGGCAAGCTGACGGGCCGCCCGGGCGTTTGCATGGTCACCCGTGGACCGGGCGCCACCAACGCATCCATTGGCGTGCACACAGCCTTTCAGGACTCGACGCCGATGGTCCTGCTGGTGGGCGACGTGGCCAGCGACTGCCGCGACCGCGAGGCTTTTCAGGAAGTGGATTATTCGAGCTTCTTCGGGCCGAGCACCAAGGGATTTGCCAAACGTGTCGAGCGCATCGACAGCGCCGACCGCATTCCCGAATACGTGGCACGCGCCTTCGCTACGGCGATGAATGGCCGGCCCGGCCCGGTGGTGCTGGTGCTGCCCGAGGACATGCTGACGCAGATGACGGATGCGCAGCCGTTGCCCCGCGTCGAGGCGGTTCAGGCTTGGAGCGATCCGGGGGCCTTGAGAAACCTGCGCGAGATGCTATTGAAATCAGAGCGCCCGCTGATCATTGCCGGCGGCGGTGGCTGGACACCGCAGGCGGCGCAGGCGCTGCAGCGATTTGCCGAGAACTGGAAGCTGCCGGTGGGCAACGCGTTTCGGTTTCAGGACACGTTTGACAATTTTCATCCGCTGTATGCGGGCGACGTCGGCATTGGGCTGAACCCCAAGCTGGCGGCCCGCGTCAAGGCGAGTGATCTGATCATTGCAATCGGCCCGCGCCTGGGCGAGATGACCACTGGCAACTACACGCTGATCGAAGCACCCCGGCCCAAACAAAAGCTGGTGCATATCCAAGCCAGCGCTGAAGAGCTGAACCGCGTGTACCAGGCTGATCTGGCCATCAACGCGACGATGAATGCGGCGGCGCGTTCGCTGGAGGTGCTGACGGCGCCGGTGTCTGTGCCGTGGGAAGCGTGGACTGCCTCAGCCAACGAGGACTATCTGGCCAACCTGCAGCCGCAGAAACTGCCGGGAGACATCGACATGCCGGCCATCGTCGGCCTGCTGCAAAAGCATTTGCCCGAAGATGCGGTGCTGACCAACGGCGCCGGCAATTTCGCCAGCTGGATGCACCGGTTTTTCAAGCACCACGGGCTGGTGAAGGGCCACAAAACCCAAGTGGCACCGACGGTGGGCGCGATGGGCGCCGGCGTTCCGGCGGGTATCGCAGCCAACATCGTGACGGGTCGCACGGCGTTCACCATCGCGGGCGACGGCGATTTTTTGATGAACGGACAAGAGCTGGCGACAGCGGTGCAGCATGGCGCCAAGAGCATCATCCTGCTGCTGAACAACGGCATGTACGGCACGATCCGCATGCACCAGGAGCGCGAGTATCCGAAGCACGAAAGCGGCTCGCGGCTGCAGAACCCTGACTTCGCTGCGCTGGCGCGCGCCTACGGTTATGCGGGTGTGCGCATCACACGCACGGAAGAATTTGAAGCCGAACTGCTGGCGGCGCTCGAACGCGGGCAGGGCACGCTGATCGAGGTGATGCTGGACCCGGAAGTCATCACGACACGGGCGACGCTGTCTTCGATCACGCAGACAGCGCTTCGCAAGACGCTATAAAGGTAATAGCTGCTTGCGCAGGTATTACGTGGGCTAGAGGCCTGTTTCATCATTAATTCATGAAAAAAGCCGGTCAAACCGGCTTTTTTTATGGTGCAAGGCCGGGCGTGAACACGTGACTGGCCTTCTCCTTCTGGGTCGAACAAGCGCTTGTCACGCGGTGGGCGAGAAATGAAGACGGTTCACTTGCGCGAGGTGATTTCAGGGCGAAAAAAAAGGCCGGTGTGAACCGGCCTTTTTGCTATCGGTAGAACCGATTATTTGACGTGCTTGCCGATCAGGCCAGCCATCTCGAACATCGACACTTGAGCCTTGCCGAAAACGGCACGCAGTTTTTCGTCGGCGTTGATCATGCGCTTGTTGACTTTGTCTTGCAGGCCTTTGGATTTGATGTAAACCCATAGCTTGCTGACAATCTCGGTGCGTGGCAGAGGCTTGTCGCCAACGACAGCAGCCAGAGCCGGGCTCAACGTCAATGCCTTCATGAACGCTGCATTGGGCGTGCGCTTTTTGGCCGGCGCCTTTTTGACGGCAGCTTTCTTCGCTGGAGCCGCTTTCTTTGCAGGCGCTGCTTTCTTAGCTGCTACCTTTTTTGCAGGAGCTGCTTTTTTAGCGGCTACCTTTTTCGCTGGAGCTGCTTTTTTCGCAGCTACTTTCTTTGCCGGAGCAGCCTTTTTTGCAGGCGCTTTTTTAGCCGGTGCTTTTTTCGCAGTTGCCATGATTGATTTTCCTTCTAGAAGTTGACAAATCACCACCCGGATAACTACTTCCTTGTGGCAATGCGGATGCTACTGGAGAAAAACGCAGTTTCATAGCGGCAAAGTACTTTATTTGCCTCTGGATGTTGCAGATTTACCTCTGAAAATCAAAATAACGCCCATGAGGATCACTCCGCATGCCATCCACTCGCCCCCAGTTACGTGCTCGCCTGCGAAAAAAGCTCCCAAAAAGATAGCAATTACCGGATTCACGAAGGCATAACTGGTGGCGATTGCGGGGGTCGCATGGGCAAGCAAGTACAGATAGGCGCTGAACGCAATCAGCGATCCGAACACCACCAGATAAGCCCAGGCCGCAACCGCTTCGGGTTTGAGCGGTAGTTTTTGCACAAAGGTGTGGTGCTCACCGAGTGCGAGAGAAATCACCATCAACACCACGCCACCGCACAACATTTCGCTGGCAAAGCCTGTTGGGCCAGCGGCCAGGGGCATGCGTGTCGTTGAGAGCACCGAGCCCAGCGACCAAAGAAAGATAGAGGCGGTGATGGAAAGCAAGGCGTGTGGCGCGGCGGAAAAGCTCGCGCCCTGCGCCAGCAAAAGAACACCGGCCAGGCCCACCGCCATACCGGTCCACTCAAGCCGGCCCGGGCGTTGACCGAAGAATAGTCCGATTCCCGAGGCCACCATGGGAAACGCAGCGATGAATGTGGCGATCAAGCCTGAGCCAATGTGCTGCTCCGCGCTGGCCACCAGACCCATGGCGCCGCCCAGCATCAACGAGCCGATCACGAAGGCGTTTCCCCACTCTTTCCGGTTGGGCATCTTGTGCTTTCTGAAAACCAGCCATCCCATCAGCAGCCCACCGGCGAGCAGAAAGCGTGTCCCCATCTGGAAGAACGGAGGAAAGCTGAGTAGCGCGTAGCGGATGGCCAGATAGGTCGAGCCCCAGACCAGATAGCAGGCGAGCAGGGCAGGAATGAGTAGCGGCGCGGCTGTGACGGCTCCGCCTGTGAGCGTGGGGGTTTGGGTCATGTCCAGCATGGTAGGTTGCCATTTGCGCAACTGCCATGCAAAATTAAAGGCAAAAATCGTTACTACCGTTTAATTTAAAGCTTGAACCGTATGTTGACCGAAACCACCGAATGGGACCACTACGACAGCCGGATCCTGGCTGAGTTGCAAACAGACGCGCGCATCACCATGGCTGAACTTGGCAGGCGCGTGCACCTCAGCCAGCCAGCGGTGACCGAACGGGTGCGCAAGCTGGAACTGGGCGGAGTCATCAAGGGCTACCGCGCGGAGGTAGATCTTGGTCGTCTGGGCTACGGCATTCGGGCCATCGTGCGGGTGGGGCGGGTCGAGTACGCGCGGGTCGTCAAACTCATCGAGCAGACGCCTGAAATCCTCAATGCCTACAACGTCACCGGCGAAGACAGCTGGGTGCTGGAGATTGCGGTCATCGACGTTTCCCACCTCGACGCCGTCGTCTCGAAGTTCTGTATCGTCACGGAAACGTCCACCTGCATCGTGCTTAACGCGCCGCGCGAAAATGCGATGGTGCTGCCGGCGCGCCGCGAGAACATCAAGCCCACCATCAAGAAAGTGACTGGAAAATGACCACTCCTGCTGCTATCAAATTCGCCACCTGCGATCTGTGCGATGCGAACCGCGATAACTCGTCAGGCAGTTTTCGGGTGTTGCCGCCGGTGTTTGGCGACTTTGGCGGCGTCCCGAAATTCTGCGGCCCAGTAGTGACGGTGCGGTGTTTTGAAGACAACGGCCTGGCCAAGGCTGCAGTGGAGAGCAGCGGAGTGGTTGAGACGCCGAACGGCCCGGCTGCCGCAGTGCTGGTGATCGACGGCGGGGGATCGCTGCGCCGCGCGCTGCTGGGCGGAAATCTCGGCGCTTCGGCAGTCAAGAACGGTTGGGCGGGTGTGGTGATTGACGGCTGCGTGAGGGATGTCGCAGAACTCGCAGCGCTGGAAACTGGAATTCGCGCACTGGCGGCCATACCCATGCCGCCCCACAAGCACAGCACCGGGGAACGTAATGTCGCCGTGCAAATTCAGGGCGTATGGGTCTACCCTGACGACTGGCTGTACGCTGACGAAGACGGCATTGTGGTCATGCCACCGCCGCTGGAAGCTTGATACCCAGACGCGCAAACTGCGTGTTTCCCTCTGCCGTGATGTTGACCACGCGGGTGTGTTTTTTTCGCGTTATCCAGCCGATGTCGGTGAAGTGCGCGGCCAGCGCAGCACCCAGCGCCCCGCCAAGGTGATCCTGACGTTCTGACCAGTCGAGGCAGGTACACGCGAACTGCCTCCGCCGGCTGCGTACCTCTGGAAGGCAGAGACCCAGCGCATTGAGGGCGCGGTACCCTTTGACTGTCAGCTCCAGTGCTTTGGGCATTGCTTCAGTAGACGCTGCCAGCAACCAGCCCTTGCGACGCATCCCGGCCAGCAGTGCTGTGCCCAGCGAGCCCGCCAAATGGTCATAGCAAAAACGCGCCTCGCGAATGGGGTCAGGCGCAGCGGGCCGCGCGGAAAGGGTCGGCCTGCGTTCTGCCACCCGCATCAACGCTTCTACCAGTTGCGCCACCTGATGATCGGCCAGACGGAAATACTTGTGACGTCCCTGAGCCGTCGATACGACCAGGCCATCATCCAGCAGGCGGCGCAGGTGCGCGGTCGCCGTGGCGGGTTCGATGCCGGAGCCCAGAGCCAACTCTTTGGCCGTGAGCGCGCGGCCTTCCATCAGCAGCGCCAGCATCTGCACACGGCGGGCGTCGCCCACGGTGCCGGCGAGCCGGCTGAGGTCAGGTGAGGTGTTCATGGAGCGTATTCTATAGTTCAGTCATGAGCAAACTGTTGTTGCTCGACAAGCCAGGCTGGCAACGGCAAACTTGTCGATATGCCAGAACCTTCCAATGTCATTGAGGCCGTGCGGCACCCCGATCCGTACCCTTATTACCGATGCTTGCGCGAGCAGCAGCCTCTTTTCCTTGACCCTTTGTCAGGCCTGTGGGTCGCCAGCAGCGCCGCGGCTGTGCAGGCAGCGCTGGCGCATGACGGACTGCGGGTACGCCCGGCGCATGAGCCGGTTCCGGCGGCTCTACGGGGCACCGCAGCCGCTGACGTATTTGCGCTGCTGGTCCGGATGAACGACGGCCCGTTTCATTCCAGGCACAAACCCGAAGTCATCGCTGCTACCGAGGCTGTCCGGCTGAAGCATGTCGCAGAATTAGCAGCCGAGATGGCGCAGGCGCTATACAAAACGAAGGCGCCCAACGAGTTGCTGCGCCAGCTTCCCATACGCGTGATGGCGTCTGCGCTGGGTGTTCCAGATGACCGCCTGGACGACGTGACGCGGTGGACAGAGGCGTTCACTCGCGGGATTGCAGCGGGCGCCAGTCCCTCTGCGATTGGCCAGGCGTATGAGGCCGCCACAGCTTTGCTGGACTACTGGCAGCAGTGCGGCTGTAGTCCGGTTCAGGCTGCGCACCGCATCGGGTTGGCGCAGCAATCGCTCGATGCGACCGCTGGTTTGTTCGGAAACACGGTGGTCTTGCTGCTGCGCCGTCCAGAGTTGGCGGCGTATTTGACCCGCTCGCAGGCGTCAGCCCGCGAGCTGGTAGCTGAGGTGGCGCGCTGGGATACACCGATTCAGAATACGCGACGCTATGCGGCCGAGCCGCTGCAGTTGCTCGGCCAGTCAATTGAAAAAGGGCAGGGCGTGCTGCTGGTGCTGGCCAGCGCCAACCGTGATCAATCGCTCAATGAATGGTCTGACGAGTTTGAGGTAAGCCGCAGCAGTCGCCAAAGCCTGACTTTCGGTGCCGGTGCGCACGCCTGTCCAGCGGAATCAATTGCTATCGAAATAGTAGCTGCTGGCGCAAGTTCTATTTGGGCTAGAGGCCGATTCGACTCATATTTCAGGCCTTCTGGCAGCTACGCGCCGTTACCGAACGCCCGCATCCCGATATTTGCTGATTGAGCTGAAAAGGAGTTGCTAAATGGTCTCCGTCATTTTTGAAGTCTGGCCTGAACCGGCCCACCGTGCGGGCTACCTGAACTGGGCTGCCGAGCTGCATGCCGAGCTGCTGCAGATGGACGGATTCATTTCCATCGAGCGGTTCGAGAGTTTGGCGGAGCCGGGCAAGCTGCTGTCGCTGCAGTTCTGGCGAGATGACGCTTGCCTGACAGCGTGGCGCAATCTGCATTCACACCGAGCGGCTCAAGCAGCCGGGCGCGAAACGATGTTCACAAACTACCGGCTGCGGATCGCCGAAGTCGTTCGCGATTACGGGCTGAAGGAGAGGGCCGAAGCGCCCGCCGATTCACGGCAGGCCCACGGCTGATTTCCTGGCATCCGGCTCATGAGGATGTTCCCCTCGTGCTGGGAGCATCGATCAAGCGCCGTTTTGCAGAATATTCGGCATTTTGAATGTCGAATTTTGCGTAGCGCGTGGTACCTGCCAGAACCTAAAGTCTTTTCACACGCCAACCTCCCCGGTTTCCCTTGGTCGGCGTGACCGCTTTGGGAGAGTACCATGCACACTACTCAAACCCATCATCTGCTTTGCGACGTGGTTGGGACTGAAACAGCCTCGAAGCTCGGCAGGGAAAGGCAGACTGCCTTGTTGAAGTCGTTCGGTAGAGGAGCCGCAGCAGTTGCTATCGTCGCGTTCGCAGGCTGCCAGCAGTTCGCCGGCAAGACTGGCAAAGCGTCGGTGGCCCCGCCAGCGATCGCGGCGCACGTGATCGTCGATGCGCATGCTGTGGCTTTTAAAAGCGGTTCCGGCCTTGCACTGCCAGACCTGAGTCATTAAGCAAGCGCGGATTTAGTCGGAGCGGTTCGTGATCACCGATAAAGTTTGAACCGCTCGCCCTGAGGTATGTAGGGGCAAGCTTGCTGCCAGACGCTTCGATACCTCTGGGTGAACGTAAAAGTTAAGACTTCCAGGGTCCGAATGAATAGTCGGGTATCTTTGCACGTGATGCAGGGCGGCTGGCGTAGTTGACGAAATCATCAATAATTGAACCTGCACGTCCGCGTCGCCAACAACAACAAGTAGGGAGACACCTTTGAACGATGGAGACCCGATCAATAGCGCTTTCATCGACAACACCCACGCCGCTGGGGCACTCGGCGACGGGTTGCATACCGACTCTGCGATGCGCCGGCTGGCCAGGCTGGGGCGATTGCAGCGCTTTTCGCCGCAAACCATTTTCATGGTTGAGGGTGATCTGGCCGATACGGTTCACATCATTCTTGAAGGCCGCGTGAAGGTGTTTTCGTCCGACCCTGATGGGCGCGAAATCGTACTGAATGTTTGCGGGCCAGGTGAATGCCTGGGCGAAATGGCGCTCGACGGCGGTCGTCGCTCGGCTTCTGCCATCGCGCTGGAAAGCGTCAACTGCGCAGTGGTGACGCGTCAAAACCTGCGCGATGCCATCGCGCGCGACCCCGACATGGCGTTGAAGATCATCGCCTTGCTGATTGGCCGGGCGCGGCTGGCGACCGACAAGATCAAAGACCTCGCCTTGCACGATGTCTATCAGCGCGTCACGCGCCTGTTGAAAGGTCTGTCCTGCGATCAGGCGGGTGTGTCGGTGGTGTCAGAACGCCTGTCGCAGCAGGAGATCGCTAATCGGGTCGGCGCGTCGCGTGACATGGTTGCACGGGTCATGCGGGAACTGGTAACTGGTGGCTACGTCGAGGTGGACCACAAGGTCATCAAGCTGACCAGGGCGTTTCCGACACGCTGGTAATGGCGTCAGTGGAAACGGGTCAAATCCAGTGAGCGGACCGTAATCCCGCTACAGCCGGAAACACGGGAGCGTAGTGGGACTTTTCTCTGCCCTTTGCAGCCGTTTCGTCTACCGCGCGGACTCCTGGGGGCTACCAAAAAAGCAGCGAAACTGCCGAGACCGCCGAACCTGCTTCATCACAGCCTGCACGGCGCTTGGCAGAGAACCTCAAAGGATGTAGTCCGTTCAAGCCAGGTTCCAGGCGCTCAACCCAAAGACTTTGTAGAAAATTCACGAGCTGAAATGAGTAATTTTCTATAACGCTAACGGGTGCTCGCACCCTAAAGTTGGTTTACACGCCAAGCCTTACTTTCGTCAGGGCGTGCCAACTTCAGGGAGATCTCCATGACCACCACGCGTCTCGACCATCTGACGAGGGAAGCCCTCGGAACCAATAAATCTGGCAGCCCACGCGCTGATACAAAAGCATCGTTTGTCGCTCCAGCGATGTTGATCATCACTGTTACGGCCGTGCTGCTGCTATCCGGCTGTGCGGTGAATCCCGTTCAGCAGTACCAGCCAGGTGTTGGTGCCTTGAATCTGGGTGAGGCCACTAGCTGGCTAGACGACGTGCCAGCTGCGGGCAGCGCGTCGTACGCTGGCCGTTAAACCCAGGGGGTGAATGATCATGAACGTCAAACACCTTTTGTCTTCCTGTGTGCTCGGGCTGTTGTAGCTAGCAAGTCCGATCCCAAGCCATGCAGCAGCCCCCGCTGGAAAATCAGATCGTGAGCGATGAACACGCGCTCACGCTGTATGAAAAACACAAATAGTCGCGCGCTTATGGTCAGTTTTCCCGCCTCGCCGAGAGTGGCCATCAGGAATCTGCGCGTATCAAGCTCTCCAAGTCACCCAGTAGCATCGCCGCATTGCAAGTCGATCAACCTGCATCTAAATTTGTGCCAAAGTAGGATTGGTCGATCCGGTCCTGATGCGAGAGCTGCTGAGCGCCGAAGACATTGCCGAATACGCCGCCTTGCCTGCGGACTCCATGGCGGCCCACTCGGGGGCGTCCAACTTCCGTTTCTGGGTTAAGAGTATTCGCCGGGAATCGCCGCGACCCTTGGATCATTCGTTCAGACACTGCGCAAGCTTCTTGGACAAATCTGCGCGCGGTGCGCAATCAGGCTGCAGTATTCGCCATCACATTTTCCAGCGCCTGCCCCCCGCCGTAGCTGGCCTGCTGCGGCGGCGTGCCACCCAGAGTGACTTTGATCGCGCAGTACTTGAACTCGGGAATCTTCGCGAACGGGTCCAGTGCGGCATTTGTCAGCCGGTTGATGGCCGCTTCGTAATAGCAAAACGGCACAAACACCGCACCGCGTGGCGAGCTTTCGTCGGCGCGGGCGTACAGCATGACCTCGCCCCGCCGAGAGGCGATCGTTACCACGTCACCCGGCTGGCCTTTCAACTCGGCCAGGTCCAGCGGATGCACCAGCGCCACCGGATCGGGCTCGATCGCATCGAGCACGGTGGCACGGCGTGTCATGCTGCCGGTGTGCCAGTGCTCCAGCTGCCGGCCGGTGATCAGCACCATCGGATACTCGGTATCCGGACGCTCGTTGGCCGGAATGATGTCGGCAGGAACGAACTTGGCCCGACCTGTCTCGCGCGGGAAGGTGTCTGTAAACACGACTGATTGACCTGGATCGCCTTCCTTGACGCATGGGTAGGTCACTGCATGCTCGCGCTCCAGCCGGTCCCAGGTGATGCCGCCAATGCTCGGCATGGTGTGGCGCATTTCGTCGAACACTTCGCTGACGTGACCATACTGCCAGTCAAGGCCGAGGCGCTTGGCCAGTTCCTGGATGATCCACAAGTCCTGTTTGGCATCGCCGGGCGGGTTGACGGCCTGCCGGCCCATTTGAACCAGCCGGTCGGTATTGGTGAAGCTGCCGGTTTTTTCGGGGAACGCGCTGGCCGGCAAAATCACGTCCGCCAGATAGGCCGTCTCGGTCAGGAAAATATCCTGCACCACCAGGTGGTCCAACGCCGCAAGCGATTCGCGTGCGTGGTTGGCGTCGGGGTCGGACATGGCGGGGTTTTCGCCCATCACGTACATGCCGCGAATGCCGCCGGCCTTGATGGCGTGCATCACTTCGACAACGGTGAGGCCAGGCTGGTCGTCCAGCGAGCCAGCTGGCACTGACCAAGCCTTCTCAAAACTGGCCCGTACGACCGGGCTGGACACGTGCTGGTAGTCGGGGAACATCATCGGGATCAGACCCGCGTCCGACGCGCCCTGAACGTTGTTCTGGCCACGCAGCGGGTGCAGGCCAGTACCGGGACGGCCGATCTGGCCGGTCATCAGCGCCAGCGCGATCAGGCAGCGCGCGTTGTCGGTGCCGTGCACGTGCTGCGACACGCCCATGCCCCACAAAATCATCGAGGCTTTCGACGTGGCGTAAAGCCTTGCGGTGTAGCGGATAGTTTCGGCGTCGATGCCGCAAATCGGTGCCATGGCTTCGGGGCTGTAGCCTTCGACGTTCTTGCGAAGGTCTTCGTAGCCGATGGTTCGGCTGGCGATGAACTCCTCGTCGACCAGGCCTTCGGTGACGATGACGTTCATCATCGCGTTGAGCAGCGCCACGTCAGTGTCAGGTTTGAACTGCAGGAAGCGGTGCGCTACGCGAGCGAGGTCAGAGCGGCGCGGGTCCAGGACAACCAGCCGGGTACCTTTTTGCACCGCGTTCTTGATCCAGGTGGCCGCCACCGGGTGATTTACTGTCGGATTGGCGCCAATCAGAAACACCACGTCGGCTTTGGTCACGTCCATCACGGGGTTGGAGACCGCACCTGAACCGATGCCTTCAAGCAGGGCGACCACAGAAGAGGCATGACACAAGCGGGTGCAATGATCGACGTTGTTGCTGCCGAAACCGGTACGTACCAGCTTCTGGAACAAGTAGGCTTCTTCGTTGCTACCCTTGGCCGAACCGAAGCCAGCCAGCGATTTTTTGCCATGCTGGTCACGAATCGCCGCAAGCTTGCCGCCCGCAAATTCAAGCGCTTCTTCCCAGCTGGCTTCGCGGAACACGTCCATCACGCGGTCGGGGTCCATCACGAAATCACCGGTTTTTGGTGCATCGGCGCGGCGGATCAGTGGCACGGTAAGCCGTTGCGGGTGATGCGCGTAGTCAAAGCCGTAGCGGCCCTTGACGCACAGCCTGTTGTGGTTGGCCGGGCCGTCACGGCCTTCGACGAACAAAATCTTGTCGTCCTTGACGTTGTAAGTCAGCTGGCAGCCGACGCCGCAGTAAGGGCAGACGGATTCGACCTGCTTTTCGGGTACGACCAATGCCGCCTCGCGCGCTGGCATCAACGCGCCCGTCGGGCAGGCTTGCACACATTCGCCGCAGGCCACGCAGGTAGACGCGCCCATCGGGTCGTCCATGTCGAAAACGATTTTGGCGTGGTCACCGCGGAAGGCCAGACCGATCACGTCGTTGACCTGCTCGTCACGGCAGGCGCGCAGGCAGCGGGTGCATTGGATGCAGGCATCAAGGTTGACGGCAATCGCAGGGTGCGTCAGATCTTGCCGGACTTGCTGGCGCGCTTCGAAACGCGGTTTTCCGACGCCGAGCTTTTCCGCCCATTGATCTACTTCGTTGTGGCGGGTGTATTCTTTCTCGGGCATGTCGGACAGCAGCAACTCAAGCACGAGTTTTTGCGACGCTATCGCGCGTTCGCTGTCGGTGACGACTTTCATGCCCTGCGACGGAAAACGGCAGCATGACGGTGCCAGTACGCGGTCACCATTGATCTCCACCATGCAGGAGCGGCAGTTGCCTACGGCTTCCATGCCTTCCATGTAGCAGAGTCGGGGAATCTCCACGCCTTCTCGGTCTGCGACCTGCAGCAGCGTTTCATTGGTTCGGCCTATCACTTCGCGGCCGTTGAGGCTGAAGCTGACCAAAGGCGCTTCCAATTGAGCGAGTTCGGTTCTGGTGATTGCGTTCATCGTTGTACCTTTAAAGCGGCTTGCCAGCTATGCTCAATTCAGTTCGTGAGCGAAGTACTTGACCACGCAGTCGATCGGGTTGGGTGCTGCCTGGCCCAGGCCACAGATCGACGCATCGCGCATGACCAACGACAGGTCTGCCAGCAACGGCAAGTCCCATTTCGGTTGGTCCATGAGATGCGCGGCTTTGGCTGTACCCACCCTGCAGGGCGTGCATTGTCCGCACGACTCGTGCTTGAAGAACTGCATGGTGTTGCGTGCAGCGCCAACGGCGGTGTCGTGGTCTGACAGCACCACCACGGCGGCTGAACCGATGAAGCAGCCGTAGGGCTGCAAGGTATCAAAATCGAGCGGGATGGCGTTCATCGTGGCGGGCAAAATGCCGCCGGACGCGCCGCCAGGCAGGTAGGCATAAAAGGTGTGACCGGCCTGCATGCCGCCGCAGTATTCGTCGATCAATTCCTGGATGGTGATGCCTGCCGCAGCCAGCTTCACGCCCGGGCGGTTAACGCGGCCAGATACCGAGAACGAGCGCAGGCCCTTGCGGCCATTGCGACCTTGAGAAGAGAACCAGTCAGCGCCTTTTTCAAGTATCTCCCGCACCCAGTAAAGAGTTTCAAAGTTGTGCTCAAGTGTCGGCCGTCCGAAAAGGCCGACTTGCGCGACGTAAGGGGGGCGCAGGCGAGGCATGCCGCGTTTGCCTTCGATCGATTCGATCATGGCTGATTCTTCGCCGCATATGTAGGCGCCAGCCCCGCGTCGCAGAACGATCTCTGGCATGTTTTCCATCGGAGGCAAGCTGCGCAACTTGTCCAGTTCGGCCTCCAGCATCTCCCGACAGCCGTGGTATTCGTCGCGCAGATACAGATAGATTTTGTCGATGTTGACCGCCCAGGCCGCGATCAGCATGCCTTCCAGAAAACGGTGCGGATCGTTTTCGAGGTAGTAACGATCCTTGAACGTGCCCGGTTCACCCTCGTCGATGTTCACAGCCATCAGGCGCGGGCCACTTTCTGCGCGAACGATGCGCCATTTCCGGCCAGTTGGAAAACCTGCACCGCCCAAGCCGCGCAGGCTCGAATCCTCCATGGTCTTGATGACCGATTCGACGTCGCGCTGACCGGAAACACATTGTTCCAGTAGTGCGTAACCGCCGGACGAGCGGTAACGAGGCAAGTCGATGAATTTCTGCGGCAAGTGTTTCGTGGCTCCAGCCGAAACGGCTGCCCGCACGTTTTCGCACGTTGCGTGGGGAACCGGGTTCTGCCCCACGACTGCGGCCGGTGCCTGCTCGCAGCGGCCTATGCAGGGCGCCGGGATGACACGCACATCGCGGCCGAGCAGGGCAGGCAGTCTGGCCAGCAGGTCGTGCGCACCTGCCATCTCGCAGGAGAGCCCGTCGCAGACGCGCACGGTGAGTGCCGCGGGGGCCACGCCCCCTTCCTTAACTACATCGAAATGGTGATAAAAGGTGGCGACCTCATACACCTCAGTCTGCGCGAGCTTCATTTCGTGTGCCAACGCTGCAAGATGCGCGGCCGACAAGTGGCAAAAATGATCCTGAATCTTGTGCAGGTGCTCGATGAGCAAATCAGCCTGCCGTGATGCGATCCCCAACAATCCCTGCACATCTGCCAGCGCAACCGGGTCAACGCGGCGCCCCTTGGGGGCCTCGCGCTTTCGCTGTCGCTCAGCGTTTTTCACAGCAATGGGAATGATCGGGTAATTCATGGGCGTCTCGGTTTTTTTCTGTTCTATCGGCGATCACTCAACCACGTGTCGATGGGCGGCGCAGACTGAGGACGGACATGGGATGGGAGCCATAGTCATATCACGCTTTCAGCGCGAAGTTCAGCGATGTAGCTCGCGCTGTAACCCAATTGGGTCAGCACTTCATCCGTGTGCTCACCGAGCAACGGGGAGCGGGTGACTTCGGTCGGACTGTCGGACATCTTGATCGGATTACCCACTGTCAGATATTTGCCACGTACCGGGTGGTTAACTTCGACAATGGTGCCGGTTGCCCGGAGCGCCGGTTCTTCGGCAATTTCCTTCATCGACAAAATGGGCCCGCAGGGAATGTCGAATTTGTTGAGGATTTCCATCGCCTCGAATTTCGTCTTGGTCATCGTCCATTGTTCGATGCGCGCAAAGATCGGCTTCAGGTGAAGCAGCCGGGCCTGTGGCGTGGCATAAGCTTCATCCTTGATCCAGCCGGGTTCGCCGATCACCTGGCATACGGCAGGCCAGACACCACTTTGTGTGATGAAGTAAATGTAGGCGTTCGGGTCGGTTTCCCAGCCCTTGCACTTCAAAATCGAGCCGGGTTGCCCACCCCCCGATGCATTGCCCGCGCGTGGAACGGCATCACCGAATTTTCCATCCGGGTATTGTGGGTACTCATGCATGGTGTGCGTACGCTCGAGGCGTTGCTGGTCTCGCAGCTTGACGCGGCACAGGTTGAGCACAGCGTCCTGCATGGGCGCCAGCACCCTCTGGCCGCGACCTGTCGTATTGCGCTGGTACAGCGCGGCGACGATGCCAAGTGCCAGATGCAGCCCGGTTCCGCTGTCACCAATCTGTGCGCCTGTCACCATGGGCGGGCCATCGTCGAAACCCGTGGTGGATGCCGAGCCGCCGGCGCACTGAGCCACGTTTTCGTAAACTTTGCAGTCTTCATAGGGTCCTGGACCAAAGCCCTTGACCGAGGCGACGATCATGCGGGGATTCAGCGTATGAATATGTTCCCAGGTGATGCCCATGCGATCCAGCGCGCCAGGGGCAAAGTTTTCAACCAAGACGTCGCATTCCTTAATCAGCTTGTCGAGGACTTCTTTTCCCTTGGCGTTTTTGGTATTCAGCGTGATCGACCGTTTGTTGTGATTCAACATTGTGAAATACAGGCTGTCGGCGCCAGGGATATCAGCCAGTTGGCCCCGCGTGGCGTCGCCCTCACCAGCACGCTCCACTTTAATGACATCAGCGCCAAACCAGGCCAGCAGTTGCGTGCAGGTAGGCCCTGACTGAACATGCGTGAAATCAAGAATGCGAACTCCGTCTAGTGCTTTACTCATGGGGAAAGATCCTGCTTGAAAGTTAAATGAAACGCTGCTGCGATTGCCGGATTGCCGCACTTAACGCCAGGCGGCGTACGTTTCAGGACTTCCTATTATTCACTGCACCCCATGCTTTGTTGCACACATCTGTTTCATCGCGTTATTTCGTTTTCGCGAACTGGGTTTCCAGCTCGGTCAAACGCTTGCGTAAATCTCGCTCCTCCGCAAAGCGGGCGGTCTCATCTCGAATCACAGCGACGATTGAGGACACCTTTTGATCGGGTGAATGCAGCAGTGCTACCGTGAAAGCAATCGAAAGCGCATGGCCGTCCCTGTGCACTGCAGGGACTTTCAGTACGTCGTGGCCGTACTTGGTTTGTCCGGTCTGCATGGTCTTGTAGTAGCCATCCCAGTGCCGTTTCTGATGCCTTTGGGGTGTTATCAGGTCGAGCGATTTACCCATCGCCTCGTCCTGCTCGTAACCGAACAGGCGGGTTGCTGCCGGGTTCCAGAAAATGATCGCACCGCTCGCATCGGCGGCGATGACAGCGTCACCTACGGCATCTAGGAGCTGCCTGAAGTCGATTTCCGGTTGCATGGAATAGCCTGATGGTTAATTGCTGTTTCAAGCGAAGACGGCGCCCATTTGAACGCCGTCTTCGCATACCTCTAACAGGGAAATCTCATCTCTACGCTGCCTTAAACCGCTCCAGCGGTGTGCATGCTGGCAATCTGGTCTTTCGAGTAGCCCAGCTCAGCCAGAACCTCGTCTGTGTGCTCGCCCAACAGGGGCGAACCGGTGATCTCTGGCTTCAGATCAGAGAACTTGATCGGGCTGCCGACGGTGAAATAGCTGCCGCGCTCCTTGTGGGGAACTTCGACAATTGAGCCACTTGCTCGCAGCGACGGGTCGTTCAACAGTTCTTTCATGGACAGCACTGGGGCGCACGGAATGTCGAACTTGCGCAGGATATCCACAGCTTCGAACTTGGTCTTGTCCTTGAGCCAGTCTTCGATTGTGGCGAATATGTCCGTGATGTGCGGTTGGCGAGCCTTAGGCGTGGTGTAGGCCGGGTCAGTCTTCCATTCTGGCTTGCCCAATGCGTCACAAATCGGCGCCCAAGCATGGCCCTGAACGGTGAAGTAAATGTAGGCGTTAGGATCAGTTTCCCAACCCTTGCACTTCAAAATCCAGCCAGGTTGGCCACCGCCACCGGCGTTACCTCCGCGGGGAACCACGTCCGAGAAAGACTCGTGTGGGTACTGTGGATACTCTTCCAGGTATCCGAGCTTGTCCAGCCGCAATTGGTCGCGCATCTTGACGCGGCACAGGTTAAGTACGGCATCCTGCATTGCTACAGCCACTTTTTGACCCTTGCCGGTCTGCTGGCGACCGATATAGGCCGTCAGGATACCAATGGCGAGGTGCATGCCAGTGTTGCTATCTCCCAAGGCCGCAGCGGAGATCATGGGGCCGGATTGCTCTCCTTTCCACCAGCCGGTGGTAGAGGCTGCACCCCCGGCGCACTGGGCCACGTTTTCATAAACCTTGAGGTCTTCGTAGTGGTGACCATCGCTGAAACCCTTGACAGAAGCCAGGATTAACTTGGGATTGAGCTCCTGGATGCGTTCCCAGGAGAAGCCCATGCGATCAAGGGCGCCCGGGCCAAAATTTTCCACCAGCACATCGCTCTCTTTGATGAGCTTTTCCAGAATGGCTTTGCCTTCGGGCTTTTTCGTGTCAAGAGACAAGGAGCGCTTGTTGCTATTGAGCATGGTGAAGTACAGTGCGTCGACATTCGGGATGTCGCGCAGCTGGCTCCTGGTCACGTCGCCAGCGCCGGGCCGTTCGACCTTGATGACATCAGCGCCGAACCAGGCCAGCATCTGCGTACAGGCCGGACCGGCCTGTACGTGGGTGAAGTCGATGATCTTGATGCCGTTGAGGGGTTTGTTCATGATTTTCGTTTCCTTATCGATGGTTTAACTTACTTCTTTTTGGCCGCGCTTGTCGGGTTCAGGCTGGTGATGCGACCGCTTTCCGTACCGGCGGTTTCATCGATCACTGCGTTGATCAGGGTTGGCTTGCCTGAAAGGATGGCTTCGTCCAAAGCTTTTTGCAGCTCTTCGGGTGTAGTAGCATGAATGCCTATGCCACCGAACGCTTCCATCATTTTGTCGTAGCGCGCATTCTTCACGAAAACAGTGGGAGCCACATCTGGTCCGCCGGTTGGGTTGACGTCGATTCCCCGATAGATGCCGTTGTTGTTGAAGACTACTACGCACACCGGCAAGTTATAGCGGCAGATCGTCTCGACTTCCATACCACTGAAACCGAAAGCGCTGTCACCTTCAATGGCGATCACCGGCTTGCCGGTTACCACGGCAGCAGCGATGGAAAATCCCATGCCGATGCCCATGATGCCCCAAGTCCCCACGTCAAGACGCTTGCGTGGCAGGTACATGTCGACAATACTGCGAGCGAAGTCCAGCGTGTTGGCGCCTTCATTCACAACAATGGCTTCGGGATTGGCCTTGACCACATTGCGGATCACATTGAGCGCGCTATGGAAGTTCATCACCGGTGGGTTCTTGGCCAGCGTCTCGGCCATCTTGGCCATGTTCTTGTCCCGGCGATCGTAGATTGCGCCGGTCCATTCGGCGGGTGGTTTGGGCCAATTGGGACCCATGCCGGCAACAAGCGCGGACACGCAGGAGCCAATGTCGCCGATCAGCGGTGCCTCGATAGCCACGTTACTGTCGATCTCGGTCGGAGCGATATCAATCTGAATGAACTGCTTGGCACCCTTGTCCTGAGCCCAGGTTTTCCCCTTGCCGTGGGAGAGCAACCAGTTCAGGCGCGCACCGACCAGCATCACCACGTCGGCCTCGGCCAACACGTAAGAGCGTGCCGCAGAAGCGGATTGCCCATGCGTGTCGGGCAGTAGGCCCTTGGCCATCGACATCGGCAGGTAAGGGATGCCGGATTTCTCTACCAGCGTACGAATGTCGGCGTCCGCCTGAGCATAGGCTGCACCTTTGCCCAGGAGAATCAGCGGACGCTTGGCACCCTTGAGCAGATCAAGAGCTCGCTGGACCGAGTCTGGCGCAGGCAATTGGCGCGGGGCCGCATCTACGACCTTGATCAACGACTTCTTCCCGGCTTCGGCTGTCATGGTCTGCGAGAACAGTTTGGCGGGCAGGTCGAGATAGACGCCACCAGGTCGCCCTGACACCGCCGAGCGGATGGCGCGTGCGATGCCCACGCCGATGTCTTCAGCATGCAGGACGCGGAAGGCCGCCTTGCACAAGGGTTTGGCGATGGCGAGCTGATCCATCTCTTCATAGTCACCCTGCTGTAGATCAACAATCTCGCGCTCGCTGGAGCCGCTAATCAGGATCATCGGGAAGCAATTGGTCGTCGCGTTGGTCAGCGCCGTCAGACCGTTCAGGAAGCCCGGGGCCGATACCGTCAAGGCGATGCCGGGTTTTTTCGTCAAAAAGCCGGCGGCAGCAGCTGCGTTGCCAGCATGCTGCTCATGGCGAAACGAAATAACCCGCATGCCCTCGGCCTGCGCCATGCGCGTCAGATCGGTGATGGGAATGCCGGGAACACCGAAGATGGTGTCGATGCCGTTGAGTTTCAGCGCATCGATGACAAGGTGAAAACCGTCAGTCATTTCGGGTGATTGCGTGTCGTCTGTCATGTTGAGAGTTCTCTTCGTTTGTCTTTGATAAAGGTGGAGCTGCGCGTCTGGCTGTGCCGTTTAGTCCGGCAGGAAATCCAGTGGTTCCGTCGGAGAATTTCCGAAGATAGATTCACCGCTCTGTCAGACGCTCAGGAAGGTGATTTAGCTCGTCGAGGTATCATAGGAATGGATTCGGGTTCTACCATTGACCACGGTCAATTTTCGTTGCATGGAAGGCGTTGCGCCGATAAGCCCTGCGTACTCCCAACATTAGTGCAGCCATGTCGTCAGTCAGAAATCATCCCGACAAAAACATCATCCGAGTGCAACTCGGGCAAAACCTTGTATTGAAGGGAATGACGGCCGAGCAGAGCGCGGAGCTTGAATCCCATCTGGTCATTGTTGATGCCCAGAAAGGCGAAACGTTGCTGCATCAGGGCGCCCATGAAATGGAGCAATATTTCATTCTCGATGGCATTTTGAAGCGAGTGGTGACCAATCAACAAGCCAAAGAAATGATCCTCCGTTTCGCTGATGAGCGCGATATGGAAACCAGCTATGCGGCCTGGCGATTGGGCACACCGACGCCCTACAGCACCGTGTGCGTGACGAAAGCGCGGGTGGCAAAACTGCCCTTACCTGAATGGGTGGCTTTCCTGGACCGCAACCATGAAATCAAGCACTCATTTGAGTACTACGTGATGCGCCTCATGAGCGAAATCATGGCGCACACCATCACGCTTCATTTGCTGGATGCTCCTGGGCGGGTCAAGCGATTTTTGCGCAAGCATCCAGAGCTTTTTGAGCGGATCCCCAAAAAAGAGCTTGCCTCATATTTGAATCTTTCGGCGGAAACGCTGAGCCGTTTGAAGCAGCGCGGAAAGATCTAGGCATTTCGGAGTCCGGGTGCGACGGATCAAAGGGCTGACCCACGAAAAAGCCCCCGCCAGTTTCCTGGTCAGGGGCTTGACACGATCCGAGTGCTATTGACTCAGTCGACAGGCTGCTCCGCCGCAAATTCGGTTCGCTTTGGTGGTCTGATTTTGGCAATCAAACGCGAAAGTAGTGGCCACAACAGCAGGATCAACGCCAGAGTGGAAATGCCGCCAACCAGCGGATTGGACCAGAGGATTGAAAGCTCACCCTGCGAGACCAGCATGGCCTGACGGAAGGAATCTTCAGCCTTGTCGCCAAGAACCAGTGCCAGTACCAGCGGCGCCAACGGATAGTCCAGCTTCTTGAACAGATAGCCAACAACGCCGAACAGCATCATGAACCAGATGTCGAGCATGGCGTTGTGAACGGTGTAGGCGCCGATAGCGCAGATGACAACGATGACAGGAGCGATGATCGAGAAGGGAATTCTCAGGATCGAGGCAAACAGCGGAACCGTCGTCAACACGACAATCAGACCGACCAGATTTCCAAGATACATGCTGGCAATCAGACCCCAAACGAAGTCTTTTTGCTCCACGAAAAGCAAAGGTCCTGGCTGAAGCCCCCAAATGAGCAGGCCGCCGAGTAGAACGGCTGCCGTTGGTGAGCCCGGAATACCTAAAGCCAGCATCGGGAGCAGGGCGCTGGTGCCTGCGGCGTGCGCAGCGGTCTCGGGAGCGATCACACCTTCAAGTTCGCCGGTGCCAAATTTGGAGCCGTTCTTGGACATTTTCTTGGCCAGGCCGTAGCTCATGAATGAGGCTGGCGTCGCGCCGCCGGGCGTAATGCCCATCCAGATGCCGATCAGTGAACTGCGTATTGAGGTTATCCAATACTTCGGAAGTTTTTTCCAGGTTGCAAAGACGACTTTTGAATCGATCTTTGCGCTTTTACCTGAAAAAGCAAGGCCTTCCTCCATCGACAGCAGGATTTCTCCGATGCCAAACAGACCAATCACGCCAATCAGGAAGTCGAAGCCACGCATCAGATCAGGAAAGCCAAAAGTCAGGCGTAATTGGCCTGTGACCGTATCCATGCCGACGGCCGCGAGTGCAAAGCCGATTGCCATGGAGGCCAGGATTTTGAAGGGCGAGCCTTTGCCCATACCGACAAAGCTGCAGAAGGTCAGAAGGTATACCGCGAAAAACTCGGGTGGGCCAAACTTCAGTGCGAATTTTGCGACCAGGGGCGCAAGAAACGTGATCATGATGACGGCTACCAGCGCACCGATGAACGAAGAAGTGAAGGCGGCGGTTAGTGCTGCGCCCGCCTGGCCATTTTGGGCCATGGGGTAGCCGTCAAAGGTTGTAGCCACTGACCAGGGTTCTCCCGGTATATTGAAGAGAATCGAGGTAATGGCGCCACCAAACAGTGCACCCCAGTAAATACAAGACAGCATGATGATCGCCGACGTCGGTGTCATCGTAAAAGTCAGGGGAAGCAAAATCGCCACGCCATTGGCACCGCCAAGGCCTGGAAGCACGCCAATCAGCACACCAAGGATGATGCCGACAAACATGAGAAGCATGTTCATGGGCGTCAAAATGACGCTGAAGCCGTGAAAAAGTGAATTGAGTTCTTCCATTTCTTATATCCGGTCAATAAGTTCTGTAGGCGTTTATTTGCGTAAATACTGTGTTTGGCTCAGTAGCCAAGAAATCGCAGTGGATCGAATTGACCTTTGAATAGCGGCACCTTGAACCACACCTCGAACATGAAGAAAAACAGGACGACAACAGCTATTGCAACGATGGCGCTCTTAAGCCAGGTGTACTTGCCAAGGATTACCATGAAGAGTCCGATGTAGACAGCAGAGGCTACGTAAAGCCCCAGAAACTGCACTGCACCGACATAGACCAGTGCTGGCAGAAGCACAGACAGAACTCGCCTGAGTTGCTCGCTGTCCACAAATACGTCAGTATTTTTGTTCTTGCCAAACAAGGCCTGGTAAATGATTCCTACACCCGAGATACAGAGAAGCACGCCGATATAAAAAGGAAAGTAGCCCGAGCCTGGGCCATCGCTTGTCCAGCCCGAGCCGAGCGAGCGGCTGCCGACGATAACGACTATTCCCATCGCAAGAACGCATAGGGCAACTACGGCTTCGACAATATGTGTAGAAATGCCCGTGGCGGGGGTATGGTTTGGCTCCATGCGGAACTCCTGCTGCATAGGTTGCCCGGATAAGGGCAGAAACTGGTGAGGTATTCGGGTCGACGCATGACTCGGTCGGCCCGAATGGAAAGACGCCAGTGGCAGGCGTCTCTGAAACTTCTTATTTGGCGATGAAGCCCGCTTCTTTCATCAGCTCACGATGCCGATTCTCCGCAGTGCCGAGCCATTTGCCGAACTCGTCGCCTGACATCACGGTCTATGTCGGTGCAGTGCAGTTTCTGGGGCTTTACGTAGCCTCTGCTGTCTACATCGGACTCTTCATGGTAATCCTTGG